>CAIZKT010000264.1:0-15819 GCA_903933565.1 uncultured Victivallales bacterium
CTGGAGCCCGCGATGCCCAGCCCCTTGCGGGCGGGTTCGCGGTATCCCCATGTACGGCGGAAGCCCCGGCAGGGCCGGTGCGGACCGCCGGCTCCAGCGTGCCTACCACCCGGAAGAAGAAACAGCCCTGTGCACCCCGGCGGGAGCGGTTGTTTTCCCCCGACCGCGGAGACACATTACCGCCGCCCGGTCAAGCCCCGAAATCAGACCCAACCCGGCAGGCAGCCGGCAGACTTAACAAGGACAGCTAGACGTGGCACCGCAACCCGACCTGGCGCAGGTGGACGTGCGCTACATCGCCGCTCTGGCCCGCCTCGAACTGACCGACGCGGAAGTGGCGCGTTTTCAGTCCGAGTTGGATGACATTCTGGGCTACGTGGACCAGCTCCGCGAGCTCGACGTCGAGGGGGTTGAGCCGACCGCCCACGCCAGGCCACGCGCCAATGTCATGCGGGAGGACGAGGCCTCTGGGCAATCCTTGCAGCGCGAGCGGGTGCTGGCCAACGCGCCGGCCGTGGTGGGGGGCACCGGGGTGCGCGTCCCCGTGGTCCTCGAGGAGGCGTCCTGACCATGGTCGCCCCCACCGATCTCACGCTGTCTGCCGCCGCCACGGCGCTGGGCCTGGGCGAGTTGACCTGCCGCGACCTCTGCGACGCCCTTATTGCCCGGCGGCAGCGCCTGGACCCTGGCATCCAAGCCTTTCTGCATACCGATGACGAGGCGGTACGGACTGCCGCCGACGCCGCCGACCAGCGCCGACGCGACGGGCGGCCCCTCAGCCGTTTTGACGGCATTCCCCTGGCGATCAAGGACAACCTCAGCGTCGAGGGACAGCCCTGCACCTGCGCCTCGCACATCTTGTCGGGCTACACGGCGGTCTACGACGCCACGGTGGTGGCGCGGCTTCGGGCCGCGGGGCTCATCCCGGCCGGCCGGACCAACATGGACGAGTTCGCCATGGGCTCGTCCACGGAGAACAGCGGCTTCCAGCGTACGGCCAACCCCTGGAACCCGGCCCATGTGCCAGGCGGTTCGAGCGGTGGTTCGGCGGCGGCCGTCGCCGCCCGCGAAGCGGTCGCCGCCCTGGGCTCAGATACCGGCGGCTCAATCCGCCAACCCGCGGCGTTCTGCGGCGTGGTTGGGCTGAAGCCTACCTACGGGCGGGTCTCGCGCTATGGCCTGGTGGCCTATGCCTCGTCGCTGGACCAGATCGGACCCATCACCCGCGATGTGCGCGATGCCGCCATCGTGCTCGACCTGATTGCCGGTCCGGATGAGCACGATGCCACCTCCTGGCCCGAGCCGCCGCCGGCTTACGAGGCCAGCCTGAGCCAGGCCACGGCCAAGGGCCTGCGCGTGGGCCTGCCGCTCGAGTACTTTGAGGTGGACGGCCTCTCCGCCGAAGTCCGGGGTGCGGTCGAAACCGCGGCTGCCCGGCTGCGGGAGATGGGGGCGACGGTGGTGAACGTGTCCCTGCCGCGGACCCGTTACGCGATTGCCTCGTACTACATCATTGCCACGGCGGAGGCCAGCGCCAACCTGGCGCGCTTCGATGGCATCCGCTACGGTTTCCGCGACGCGCAGGCTGAGGCGGAAGGACTGCCGGAGCTCTACCGCCGCAGCCGCGCCGGCGGCTTCGGGACGGAAGTCAAACGCCGCATCATCCTGGGCACCTACGTCTTGAGCAGCGGTTACTACGATGCCTACTATCGCCGGGCCCAGCAGGCGCGCACCCTCATCCGCGCTGACTTTGAGCGGGCCTTCGCCGCCTGCGATGTGATGCTGGCGCCGGTGGCGCCGACGTCGGCCTTCCGGGTCGGCCAGATGAGCTCGCCCCTGGAAATGTACCTCTCCGACATCTACACCATCTCGGCCAACCTGGCCGGCATCCCGGGCATCAGCGTGCCGTGCGGGCACTCGACCTCGGGTCTGCCGCTGGGGGTGCAGATTCTCGGCCCGGCTCTGGGCGAGGTCATCCTGCTGCAGACCGCGGCTCTACTCGAACAGGCCATCGGCGGCCCACGTTTTGCGGAGTTGTGAGGCTAGACCAGGCAAGCGCACGGGAGGTGCATCGTGAGAATGGCAACGCTGAGCAGTGGGCTACTGGTTCTGGCCCTGCACGTCGGGGCCCAGCCGCTGGTGTTCGAGGCGGAGACGGCCGTGGTCAATCAAGAGGCCATGGCCAGCAACACCAGCGCTCTGGATAAGTGGAATATCTGGAGCACGGACAAAGACGCCATGGCGAAGTGGTCCGGCGGCGTGGTGCTGCAATCGCCGCAGGTGCGGACCGACCGGGCCACGCCCGAGGAGGGCGCGCCCGTCCTGCACCTGCGCCTGACCGGCATCCCGCCGGGCGCCTACTTCATCGACCTCAAGTACGGCCGCGACCCGGCGATCTCGCTGGACGGCAAGGACTGGCAACGCCTGGCCGAAATGGGCGGCCATCTGGGCCGCTTCGAAATCGCCACGGGCGCCTTCGAATTCTGGGCCGATGATCGCTACGCCGACCGCAACAGTCCGGGTTCGAGCTACCTCGATACGATCACGCTGTCGCCCGCCCCGGTGGCCCGGCCCAAGGCCAAGGTGACCGGCTACGCCACCACCCGCGTCGAGGAGAAGCTGAACCGCGGCCTGCTGGCCATGCCCGTCGCGGGCGGCAAGGTCTACCTCGGCTGGCGCTGGCTCGCCTCCGACCCCGCCTCCCTCGCCTTTAACCTCTATCGCAGCAGCGCTGGGGCGACCCCACTGAAGCTCAACGACAAGCCCCTCACCCGGACTACCGATTTCGTCGATGCCAAGGCGCCGCTGGACCAGGACAACACCTGGTTCGTCAGGCCAGTGCTGGACGGCCAGGAACTGGCGGCCTCCGAGACCGCAGCGTTGCCTGCCAAGGCTGAAGTGAAGAGCTACCAGTCCTTCAAGCTGCAGGGCGACACCACCTTTCAGAAGGTCGGCCTGGGCGACCTCGATGGCGATGGCCGACTCGACTATGTCATCAAGCAACCCGGGGAGAACATCGATCCCGCCTCCAGCTACTGGGAGAAGAGCCCCGATACCTACACCCTCGAGGCCTACACCGGCGACGGCCGCTTCCTCTGGCGTTACGATTTGGGCTGGGGCATCGAACGCGGCATCTGGTACTCGCCCTACCTCGTCTTCGACTTCGACGGCGACGGCAAAGCGGAAGTGGCCGCCAAGACCAGCGAGGGCGATCCGCGCGATCCCGATGGCCGCGTTACCAGCGGGCCGGAGTACCTCAGTATCCTCGATGGCGAAACCGGCAAGGAAGAGACTCGGATACCGTGGATTGAGAGGACCGACTATGGCAGTGGTGCGAGTGGCTACAACTACGCTTCGCGCAACCAGTTGGGTATCGCCTACCTGGATGGCAAGACGCCCTGCCTGCTGGTCGCCCGCGGCACCTACACGGTCATGAAGGTCATCGCCTACCAGTACCATGACGGCGCCCTGCGGGAACTCTGGGCCTGGGACAACCGCGAGGAAACGCGGCGGCCGAGCTGGGCGGGCCAGGGGGCGCACCTGATGCACTGCGGCGATGTCGACGCCGATGGGCGCGACGAGGTGCTGCTGGGGTCCTGCCTGCTTGACGACGATGGCAAGGGCCTCTGGTCCACCGGCCTCGGACACCCGGACCGCTGCTTCCTGGGAGACCTCGATCCGAGCCGCCCCGGCCTCGAGATTTTCTACCACATCGAACCGGCCCAGAAGCGCAACGGCCTCTGCCTGGTCGACGCCCTGACCGGCAAGATCATCTGGGGCTTGCCGGAACCGACCCGGCACGTCGGCTCCGGCCTGGCGGCGGACATCGACCCCACCGTGCCCGGGATCGAGGTCTGGGCCGCGGAAGATGGCAAGGGCGACCCCGACGGCAAGAACTACGGCGGCAACCCGCCGCGCTGGCTGCTCTCCTGCAAGGGCGACATCCTGGCGCGTGATGAAAAGGTCCCCTCCGCCTGCGCCGTGTACTGGGACGCCGATTCACAGCGCGAAGTGGTCACCGGCCGCGTCATCCGCAAGTACAAAGGCGCCGCCGTGGCCCAGGATGTGGAGGGCTCGCAGAGCTTCTGGGCGGACGTCGGCGGCGATTGGCGGGAAGAGCTGGTGACCTCGGTCAAGGGTGAGTTGCGGGTTTACACCACCACGATTCCGGCGACCGACCGGCGCGTCTGCCTGCTCCAGGACCCGATCTACCGAGCCGACGTGGCGCACAATGCGATGGGCTACCACCAGACGCCCATGCTGGGCACCTTCCTGAGCCAGACCGGTCCGGCCCTCTGGCTCAACAGCCCCACCACAACCCTGCTCATCGGTCAGCCGGTGCCGATGACGGTGACACTGTCCGCGCCTCCCGGCCTGGCGGCGGCGGGGCCGGTGACCTTTACTGCCGACGAAGGGCTGACCGTCACCCCCGAGACGGTCGAACTGCGCGCCGAACCGGGACAGATGGCCGAGGCCAGCTTCACGGTGGCGCTCAAGCAGGCGCCGGCCCTGCTCTACGGCGGTAAACAGCACAGCCTCAGCGCTACCCTCGGCGGCGAGCTCGCCATCACCGCCAGCGCCGCTTTCCGCAGCGAGGAGTTGCCGCTGACCGAGGTGCCGCTGGTCCAGGCGGAAGCCTTTGCCGAACAGACCGGCGGGCAGGTGCAAATGCGCGCGGACAAACTCGGCGCCGTGGGGCAGGCCATCTCGCACTGGGACAGCAAGAACCACGTGCTGACCTGGAAGCTCAGCGTCCCCACCGCAGGCAAGTACTGGCTGGTGCTGCGCTACTGTGCGCCCAGCAGCGCGGCCCGCGACCTCAGCCTCGACGGCGCCGTCGTGAGTCACACCGTCTTCGGCGCCACCGGGGGTTTCGGCAGTCCTACCCAGAGCGATTGGGCACACCAGTGCTTCCGCGATGATAAGAGCCAGCGGGTCAATATCCCGCTGACCGCCGGCGAACACGTCATTGCCATCACCAACCCCGACGGCCGGGGAATGAACCTCGATTACCTGGCGTTCGTGCCGGTGAAGTAGAGCGCCGGAAAGCGCCGAAAAGTGCCGGTCGAGAGCCGCGGGCACCGTCCCGCCGGGAGTGCGTGCATGGGTCAGACGCAGACCAGTGGCTATCTGACTGTCGGGTCGCGACGGCTGTACGGAACGGTCTTCCGGCCAGCCCGCCCGCGAGCGCTGGCAGTCGTGCTCTACGATGCCTTCGGTGAGGAGAAAAGGAGCGCCTTCCGAGTGCTGGTGCGCCTGGCGCGCGCTTGTGCCGAGCGCGGCTTCACCACCTTGCGCTTCGATCTCAGCGGCACCGGCGAGAGCGCCGGCACCCACGCCGCCGCTACCTGGCAGGATTGGCAGGACGACGCCGTCGCCGCGGGCGCTTTTGCCCAAACCCAGACCGCAGTCGGCGCCTGGGTGGCCGTCGGCGTCCGCCTGGGCGCCTTCCAGGCGCTGCACGCGGCCACCCACCGCGGCGCCCGAGCCGTGGCCCTGGTGGAGCCCGTGCTCTCAGGCGAAGAATGCCTGCGGGACCTGGACCGCCGTGAGCGCCTCAAACAGGTCGTCTCCGGCACCCACGCCGGCGCCGACGACAGTGCCGCGCGCTGGAGCCGCGGCGAGACGGTCGACTTTGGCGGTTTCGAGGTCAGCGCCCGCTTGGCCACCGAGCTGCGTCCCGAGAGCTTGGCCTCCCGCCTGGCAAGCCTGAGCCCGGACTGCCCGCTGCAAGTGCTGCGTGTCTCGGGATCGAAGACCTTTCCGCCGGCTTGGAAATCGCTGACCGAGCGCGCGGCGGCGCCAGCCCCGGGCCGGGCCGAGGTCGTGCGTGATAAGCCCTTCTGGGGCCAACTCGAGTACTACGAGTCTGATGCGGTCCAGGACGCAGTGCTGGCCTTTATCGAAGCGCTGCACGGACCGGCCAGCCCGCCGGAGGCTCGCTCGCCGTGAGCCCCCAGGCGAAATCCCCGCGCCGCCGCGGCGCCTCAGCCTCTGGCCTCTCCGGCCACAGCCGGGTTCTTTGCCTATGCCTGGCGTTCGGCCTGCTCCCATTGGCGGCGCAGGACTCGGTTCGAACCGGGCTCGAAGGGCTGGCCTGGCAGTCGCCAGACAGCATCCACGAGAGCGAGCGGCCCCTGGTCGAGGCGCTGCGCCAGCCGCTGCTGGGGGCCCTGGACTGCGCCGCGGCCCTGCAGTGCTGGTTCGACGGCCGCACAGCCGCGGCGAAGGACGCCAGAGACACCGCGGCGGCAGCCTGGGCCGCGGGCAGAAAAGCCCTGAACGGCATCCAGGCCCTGCCCGCGCCGACCTGGCCCGCGCTGCGCGACGGGCGCCTGAAGCCGCTGCATCAGGTCGAGGGGCGGGACCTGTACCTGGTGACTGCCTTTGTGGTCACCTGGACCACGGACGCCGGGGCGCAGTATGGCCTGCTCATGGTCCCGCAGTCCATCCCGCCGGGGCACAGCTTTCCGCTCCTGGTCTATGTGCATCGCGGCCAGGACGGCATCTGCACCGACGAGATTGCCTGGCTGAGTGAGCAGTGCCGTAAGGGTTACGCCGTGATGGCGCCAGGCCTGCGCGGCCAGCGCCTGACGGCTCAGGACATCCCCAGCCTGACCTCATACCGCAGCGAGGGCCTCGCGGCAGACCTGGCCGGCGAGTGTACCGACGTTCTCACCGCCATGCAGGGCGCCGCCGGATTGCCCGTCGTCCGGCCCCACTCCTGCGCCCTGCTCGGCCTCGGTCGCGGCGCCACCAGTGCCCTGCTCGCAGCCACCCGCTCCGCCCTGCCCGCCTGTGTGGCCGTCGCCGAGGCCGAGCGGCTGGACCCCTTCCGAGAGTACTGGAACCGCCTGGCCCGCCGCGAGAACCGCTGGCCGGACTGGGAGTCATTCTGCAACCGCGAGCCAGCCGCTCAATTGGCCTGGATGGCCCAGCGCAGCGTGGTGCTGCAAGCCGCCGCCATCCACTGCCCCGTGCTTATGCTCCTGCCTGAAGCGAACCTCGGGACCCTGGCCGAAGAGTCGCACCGCGAGGTCCTGGCGCGCTTGAGCCAGGCCGGACAGGAAGCTATCCTGGAAATCCCCCCCGGCACCCAGCGCGGTTTCACCGATACCCTCACCGCCGCCCCCGCCCAGGAGGCCATGCGACGACTGGGCCGGTTCGCCTACCGCTTTGTGCCTCCCGATGACGGCAAAGACCGCCTGGCCGCGCCGACACCACAGCCCCCGGGGTTGCCCCATGGAAAATGATCTGACCGCAAGGCTTGAACCACGCCTCGACCTGGCCCCGGACGTGATCGAGGAAGTCGTCACCCTGACCGTCGGCGGCGCCCTCGTCTGCGGCAACCTGGCCCTGCCCGCCGAGCCGTGCCCCACCGGCGTCGTGCTGGTGCATGGCTGGAGCGGCTACCGCAGCGGCCCGCACGGCGTCCTTACCTTCCTTGGCCGCGAGTTGGCCGCCGCGGGCTATGCCACCTTACGCTTCGACTTCCGCGGGCGCGGCGAGAGCGGCGGCGAGGGCCTGGAGAGCAGCCTCGTCACCATGGCCGACGACCTGGTGGCGGCCTCGGCCTGGCTGGCCAGCCGCGGCGTCAAACGCCTGGTCTACATCGGCCTCTGTTCGGGCGGCAATGTGACCATCGGCACCCTGCCGCGTCTGCCGCTCGCCCGCGGCCTGATCCTGCTCAGCGTCTACCCATTCTCCGACGGCGATGCCTTCGGCCGCGACCTGCACCGCACCTGGCACTACGGCGGCGTCTACCTGCGCAAGGCCTTGCACGGAGAAACCTGGCGCCGACTCTGCCGCGGAGACCTTCACCTCCGCCAGGTCGCCAATGTGCTCTTCGGACACTTTCTGAAAAAGGGCCAGAACCGCCGCAAAGAGGGCGCCGGTGCCCCACCCGCCCCGCCTGCAGCCGCCGGGCTCGGGCGTACGGCCAAGGCCACCGCCACCGAAAGCCGCGGCCAGGCCAAAGAGCCGCCCAAGAAGCACCTGGCCAATCTGCGCTCCGACCTGCCGGCCTTGATGGTCTACGGCACCGCCGACCCCGATGCCCCGGCTGCCCTCGCCTACTTCGGCGACTACGCTCGCGAGAAGAAGCTGCCCATCGAGTTTCTGGAGATCCCCAACGCCACCCACAACTTCCCTTCCATGGCCCTGAAAACACAACTCGCCCGCCTGGCCACAGACTTCCTGCGCCGACTGGGGTGATCCCCGGCGGCAAGCGAATGCAGGCGCCAGTTCCTGAGTATACGGTGGCGCGACGCGCTCACAACCACTCCCTGGAGTCACCATGAGAACACGCCGTATGCGCATCGCTTCCGCTCTCGCTGCCGCTCTGCTGCTGGGTGGGTTTGCCGCCCGCGCCGCCGCCGCGGGCGAGGGTCTTGCAGCGAGGGCATCGCTCATCACCAACGGCGACTTCAAGGCGCTCGACGCGTCTGGGCGCCCGGCGGGATGGCGTTTGGCCGATACCGGCGTGACGATCGTAACCGAGGGGGACACCACCACGCTGGCGCTAAAGACGACGGCGCCGTCCTCGACCTCCGCCACGCAGGAGCTTGTGCTCGATCCCGCCTGGAGTGTCCTGCGCTTCACCTACCAGGTGCAGGTGAGAGCCCTCGCTCCCGGGCGGGAAAGCTGGAACGACGCCCGCATCGCCCTCACGTTCCTCGGCCCTGACGACAAGGTCATCCACCTCGTCGCGGGCAATTGGCAGAAGCCCACCGAGGGCTGGGTCGCGGGCGAGCAGGATGTGCCCATCCCGGTCGGAGCGGCAAGGGTGAAAATCTCGCCGGCCATCTTCGAAGCGGTGGGCGAATGGGAGCTGCGGGGCCTGCGCGTGGAACTGCTCGCCAAACGTGGCGAAGGCATCGATAGCCGCCTGCCCGCCGGTCAGTTGTTGACCTGGGGCCAGGAGCCGCTCGAGGAACGGGGGCCGCGTCGTGCCAGCATCTGCCTCAACGGGCTCTGGCGTTTCCAGCCCGCTCTCGGTCCCGCGGTGGTCACCCCGCAGAACACCGGCTGGGGCTGGGTCCGGGTGCCCGGCAGTTGGCGGGCCTGGGGCGCGTTCGAGGGGGTAACTCGAGCCAGTGGCCCGTCCTGGGATGGCTTCGACGGCGAAACCCCGGCCGCTTGGTACGAGCGCGATCTGACGATTCCGGCGGCCTGGTCTGGACGTGCCATCCTGCTCGACCTCCAGCGCGTTTCGACCGATGCCGCGGTGTTCATCGACGGCCGGGAGGTCGGGCGCATAGCCTGGCCCGGTGGCGAGGTCGATCTCACCACGGCAATCCGCCCCGGGCAGACCCACCGCCTGCGCCTCAAGCTGGTGGCGGTGACCGATGCCGCTGAGGTCACCCGTTTCATGGGCACGGGCGAGGGCCAGGTCATCAAGGAGACTGCGACTCTGGGCACCCGCGGCGTGATTGGCGACGCGCAGCTCTCCAGCCGGCCGGCCGGCGCCTATCTCACAAACTGCGGTATCCGCACCTCCGTACGCGAACACAGCCTCGCGCTCGAACTGGACTACGCCGGACTGGCGACGGCGGGGACCGTCGCCTTGAGCGCCGTGGTGCGCGACGCCCAGGGAGCGGTGGCCCAGCGGTTCAGCGCGAACCTCGCCGCCAGCGCTGGTATCGGCACCCTCGCCACCACCTGGAACTGGGCCGAGCCGCGGCTGTGGGATACCGACACGCCCAACCTCTACACCCTCGAACTCACCGCTCGGGGGCCCGGCCTCGACGATGCGCTGCTGGAGCCCTTCGGCGTCCGCGAGTTCCGCCTCGATGGCAAACGCTTCCTGCTGAATGAAAAGGAGATACGCCTCCGGCCCACGCACGTCAACGCGGAGGCACTGGTCAACGGCAACCGCGCGCTGATGGCCGCGTTCTTTGCCGGGCTCCGCGCCAACGGCTTCAACGCTATCGAACTCTGGCCCTGGGACCGGGACGAGCGGGGCCGGCCCGAGTTCGACGACCTCTGGTGCATCGAGGCCGACCGCCTCGGCTTCCTCGTCATCTGCCCCGCCCTGTGCCAGGGTCGCCTGCTGGGCGAGTGGAACAAGCCGGGGGTGAAGGAAGGATGGCAGAAGCGCATGACGCCCCAGCTCAAGGCGTTGCGCAACCATCCGTCGGTGGTGGCCTGGGCCACCGGCGCCAACCGTTTCGGACATGGCCAGGACCAGAATCCCGAGCTGATCGGCGCCAAGAGCCGGGCCTGGATCGACGATCCCCAGTGGCGCCGCAATGCCGCCTTCGGCGAGGAGGCGGTGGCAATGATCAAGCAGGTCGACCCGAGCCGGCCGGTGCTGCTGCATGCAGGCGGCCCGGTCGGCGACATCTACACCGCCAACACCTACCTCTGCCTCACCGCTCTGCAAGAGCGCGAGGAATGGCCCTCGCGCTGGGTTACCGACGGCGATATGCCGCTGCTGATGGTCGAGTTCGGCACGCCTCTCTACACCTCCTTCCACCGCGGTCGTCAAGGCTACGGCCAGGCCTCGACCAGCGAACCGCTGTACTCGGAGTTCTGCGCCATCTACCAGGGCGCGGACGCCTACCGCACCGAAACCCCGGCCTACCGCGCCACCCTCGCGGCCACGTTCGAGAAGGAGCAACTCTGGCGCACCTGGCACCCCATCGACGCGGAGCAGTTGCACCCCGGCTACCTGCAGCTCCAGGCACGGTTCGCGCGCCACACCTGGCGTGCCTGGCGTACCTGGGGTGTCACCGGCGGCATGGTGCCGTGGTCGAACCAGGGATGGCAGAAGGACTCCGGCCCCGCCGCCGTGGCCATGGGTCTCAAGCCGCGTCCGGCCGTGACCATGCCCGCGTTCGCGCCCGGCCTGCGGGGCACCTGGCGTGCCAGCGCCGATGCTGACATCGCGCACTTCCTCCAGCCGGAAGGCATGATCCCCACCCCGGTGTCGGAGGCCCTCTCGTCCGCCAACCAGCCAACCCTGGCCTGGATCGGCGGCGCGCCCGACTTCGTCGACAAGACCCACCACTACCGCACCGGCGAGAAGGTCGCGAAGCAACTGGCGCTGCTCAACGACAGCCGCGCACCACAGCGCTTCCGCGCCACCTGGCAGGTGGAGATGGGCGGTAAACGCATCGCCGAGGGGCGGCAGGAGGGCGAACTCGCCGCCGCTACCACCAGGCTTCTCCCCCTGAACTTCACCCTGCCCGCAGCGCTGGCCGCCGACAACGTCTATGGCGTTATCCAACTCGAGTGCTCGATGGGCGAGGCCAGACACTCTGACAGCTTCCCCTTCCGCGTCTTCCGACCCGCCAAAGGAGAGCTCCCCGCAGTGGCCCTGCTCGACCCGCTGGGCGACACCGCCGCCTTACTCAAGAGCCTCGGCGTCGCCGCAACGCCCTGGGATGGGGCGGCCACTGGCCGCCTGCTGGTGGTCGGTCGCAATGCCCTGGCGAAGGGCGGCGCCGACCTGGCCCTGATCGAAGGGCACTTGCGCCGCGGCGGCCCCGTCTTGCTCATGGCTCAGGACCCCGAGTGGCTGCGTGGACGGCTCGGACTGCGCGTCGCGCGGCAGTTGACCCGACGCGGTTTCCCAACCTTGGCTGACCACCCCGCTCTGGGCGGGCTTGACGCCGAGGCGCTCCGCGACTGGAGTGGCTCCAGCCGGCTGGTCGACCCTACCGATGTCTCCCTGGTGGGTACGCATCCCTGGCGCTGTCCGCCCTACGGCTGGCGCTGGGGCGCCCGCCATGCCATCAGCAGCGCCGCCATCGAGGTGCCACACCGCGCCGGCTGGCGACCGCTGATCGCCTGCGAGTTCGACAGTGCTTACACGCCCCTGGCCGAGCTCGCGGTCGGAGCCGGGATGCTGATGGTCTGCACCATCGACCTGGAGGACCACGCCGCCGCGGACCCCGCGGCCGAGCGCCTGGCGCGCTCGGTGCTCGCCGCCGCGGCTTCCGCCAAACCCGAGCTCCGCGCCCCTGCCGCCTACCTGGGCGGCGCTGAGGGCGCCGCACTACTGACCAGCGCTGGCATCCTCCATCGCGGCGTCACCGCCCTCCCGGAGTCCGGACTCGCCGCGATCGGCCCCGACGCGACGGTCGACGAGGCCGCGCTCCAGGCGTTCCTGCGCCGCGGCGGCAAGGCCATCGTGTTGCCGCGCCGTGCCGAAACAGCCCCGCTCGGGGTGCGCCTGGCGAAGGTGGATCGTCACGCGGGTTCACTGTCGATACCGCCGTGGCCGAGCTGCCGCGGTCTGCTGCCGGGAGAGCTGCGCCGCCGGGCGGACGGCGAGGCGTGGATCGTCTCGTCGGGAGCCACCCTCACAGGCGCCGACGGACAGCTTGCCGAAGTCCGCCACGGCGCTGGCGTCGCCGTCTTCTTCCAGCTCGACGCCGCTGCCCTCGCTGCGGATCGCCTCAGTTACAACCGCCTGACGCGCTGGCGCTGGACCCGCGCCCTGGCCCAGATCGCCGCCAATCTCGGCGCCGAGTGCGAAGGCGACCGCCGCTTGTTCACCCTGACCCCGCCGCCGGACCGCATCGCGCTCGACGGAACCTGGAAGGCGGTTCTCACGCTCCCGCTGCCAGCGGTGGGCGCGGCTGCCCCCAGGCACCCCGACCCCGGCCTCAGCGACCGGGCCCGCGCCCTGGTCGCCAGAGACGCGGACGAAAGGGGGATGCAGGAGGTCGCCGTGTCGAAGGAATGGGAGAGCTACGGCGGTCCCTGGGCCGAGGCGGATGGGGAAGCCGTCTTCCGCCGGACGATCGACATCCCACCCACCTGGGCGGGCAAAGACCTGCTGCTGTCGCTGGGCGCGGTGGACGACTTCGACACCACCTTCTTCGACGGTGAGACGGTGGGCTCCACCGACATCACGGTGGCCAACTTCTGGAGCGCCCCGCGCCTCTACACCGTACCGGGGCGGCTGGTCACTCCCGGGCGCCACGTGATCGCCGTGCGCGTCTTCGACCACTTCGGCGGGGGCGGCATGTATGGACCCGTCGAGGCGTTGGCCCTAACGCCGAAGGAACCACTGGCGCCGCCGCTGCCGCCGCTCTACTATCCTGACTGGCGCGCAGACTTCCCCCTCGGCGACGATCCTTACCGCTACTATCGGTGGTGACGGGATGACAGGAGATTCCGGGTGGATCGGCGCCCGCGCCACAAGCAGAACGGGAAACTTAACGGCATTGGCAGAGCCCCTGCGTAAGCGTCCGATCGTCGGCAAGCGTCACAGCCCGCGCGGATGGCCTGCCGGGACCACGCGGAAGATGCGTTTGGGGTGCAGGCGCAGACACTCATGATCGCAGGCCGGGGTCGCTGTGCCGCTCTGCGGGTCAAAGATGCGGCCTCGGTGCAGGATGACGATATGCGAGCCGCACAGCCAGCCCTCCGCGTTCGGCTTGGCAAGGATGCTGCGGCCGCGACCCGGCGTGAAGGAGCTCAGCGTGAAGAGATCGTCCAGGGCGAGCAGTTCCGGCAGATAGAAACGCAGGCGGCGGACATCGGTCGGGCAGTAGGCCAGTTTCATGCCCTTTGTGCGCAACGCCTCCGACCACGAGACCGGGTCCTGCGTATTGACCTGCCCTTGGAAGCACTCCGGCGCAGCGCCAGTCAGCATGGCCAACGACGTGGATAGACAATGCGGCCCCCGCTGCTTGAGCGGATGCAGGAATTTCCCCGCAAAGAACTTCTCCGTGCGGTCGGGCCAGAGCTGGCAATTCCGGTCGTAGGGCATTGCGGTTCTCCGATGGTTGGTCCTCTCTGTCCATACCCTATGCGCGCCGACGGCTCCGCGTGTGACGTCCGGGCCTCGCCGCCAAGCCCACAGCCCCATGGCAACCTGAACGCCCCGGCAGGCCAGGTCGGCCCCCCTGGAGGGCGAGCGGCCTCGCGAGCCGCCGCGACCAGCGGGAGCGGGTCCCGTGGCAGCGGCGCGATGGCGCCCGCCCACTGTCAGTCGGCAATCGCGGCCTGCAGTCGGGACACGGTCCGCTGGACCATCGCGGCGTTCAGTTCGAGGCCATGGGCTCGGCCAATGTCAACGGCTTCGAGGACTCCCGGCGCGCTCTCGTGGCCGAACGGGTGCTCGAGTTGCTCAGCGGCATCATGGTACCACTTCGGAACGATTGCTGCGCGCAGTCCGACCGCCTCCTGTGCCATACGCTCTATCGCGTTTCGGAAGACCAGCGCGACGTCGTAGATGTAGTAGGAATCCTTGTCACGCTTCTCCTGGCTGCGACGTTGCCGACGAACCAGACACTTCTGCAGCACGTAGGAGACGGGATTGGGGATGGCAATCGGCAGAGTCGCGGCTAGGTCCAGGGATGTCTGGCGCGTGGAGCGCGACGAGAAGAGCAACTGGTCGACCCCGTTCGTCTGGCAGCACGAGATGCGCACCGAGATCGTCACCTCCGGCAGCGGCAAGGTCCGCTCCTACGACCTGAGCGGGAAGCTGCGGTGGGAACTGCGCGGTATGTCCAGCGTGACCGTGCCCATGCCGTTCGCCGTCGAGGGGCTGCTCTACATCGCCTCGGGCTGCAACAACCGCGCCATCAAACCCGGATACGCCATCCGCCCCAGCGCGACCGGTGACATCAGCCTGCAAGGTGACGCGACCGCCAACGCGCAGATCGCCTGGTGCCAGCGCCGCGCCGCGCCCTACGTCACCTCGCCGCTGGTCTATGGCGGCATCCTCTACGTCCTGCTCGATGGCGGTTACCTGATCGCCTACGACGCGCGCACCGGCGCGGAGGTCTATGCCAAGCAGCGCTTCCCCACCGGCAAGGCTGCCTTCACCGCCTCGCCCTGGGCTTACGACGGCAAGATCTTCTGCCTCGCCGAGACCGGGGAAACCTACGTCGTCGCGGCCGGCCCCGATTTCCGCGTCCTGCACATCAACCGCCTCGACGAAGCCACCCTCGCCACCCCCGCCGTCGCCCGCGACAGCCTCATCCTCCGCACCCTGAGCAAGCTCTACCGCATCGCCAACACAGCGGAGACAAAGAAACCATAAAAACGACCATCACGATTATCAGCCTCTCAGTCATTCTCGCCTGCCTCACTCTCTCGGCGCAGGAAACACCGCCCCCTACGGAGAGTGGCCTCGCTGACCGCTTCAAGCAGATGGACCGCAATGGCGACGGAAAACTGACGCGCGAGGAAGTACCGCAGACGCTGCCGTTCGACCCGTGGGATGCGAACCAGGACGGCGTGGTGACGCTGGAGGAGGTGACGGCGTTCTATGCGAACCGTCGCCCCGCGCCGAGCCGGGTGGAGGGCGACGCTCCGGCTGAGCCGCCGCGACCGCCTCCGGTCGCGGGAACCCCGGCACTCGCTGCGGCCTTCGTGCCGGACGCCCTGTTCGTCGGCGAGGTCAACGGTTCCTACATCGACCCCGAGTTCAGCGAGACCGCCAGCCAAGTTGTGTTTCAGGACATGCAGAACCGGGTCTGGATCGGCGATCTCGATCCGGAAACCGGCCGGTTCAGGACCGCGACCGGCCGCGACTACCTGATGGATGAGAACATCACGCTCATCTTCGACCGTCCGCCCCAAGGCCGGAAGTTCTCCACCAACGGCCCGGAATGGACCCAGGACGAACGGGGCCACTGCGTCGTCTACACCAAGGCGGACGCGGCCGGCGTCATGCAGCAGTGGCTGGCGCGCCTGGAGAACGGCAAGTCGGTGGTCACACAACTGACCCATAACAGGCTGGACAGCTACGGCAACATGCCCAGCCGCTTCCAGGACGGCAAGCCGCCACGCGTCAGCTACACCTACGACTGGCCGATCTGGAAGGCCAAGGCCGCCTGGATCTTCGCGGACAAC
>CAIZKT010000265.1:0-4005 GCA_903933565.1 uncultured Victivallales bacterium
CTCGATCCCGTGCAGGATCATGTTCATGATCGCGATGACGTAGGCGAGCGACTTCTTCTCCTGGCCGTAGAAGGTGCGTTCCTGCAGGGTCTTCAGGTCGCTCGTGGTGAGCTCCCTGGGAACGCCAATCTCCTGATTGGCGGGGCCGGAGCCGCTCGGGAGAGCGGCGTTCCCAGGGGCGTTTCCGGGATCCCTCATGTAGTCGTAGGACTCGCAGAAGAAGCCCGCCGACCCGCAGGCGTCGTCGCGGATCCGCTCGCCGATCCGGGGCTTGACCACCCGCACCATGGCACGAATCAGCGGGCGCGGGGTGTAGTACTCCCCGCCGTTGCGCCCGGCGTTGCCCATGCGCTTGATCTTCTCCTCGTAGAGGGCCGAGAGCTCGTGCTTCTCGGTCTGCGAGCGGAAACGGAGCTCGTCGATGTGGTCGATGATCTCGCGCAGGTTGTAGCCGCTCTGGATCTTGTTCTTGATCTCGCCGAAGATCTGCCCGATCTTGTACTCGATGGTGTTCGGCCCGCTCGCCTTCTGCGTAAAGCCGTGCAGGTAGGGGAAGAGCTTCTGGTTGACGAAATCCCGCAGGTCATCGCCGGTCATCGCCCGGTTGTGGTCGCGCGTGCCGTCCTTGCCCCTGGGCGCGGCCCACTCGGCCCAACGGTAGGGCTTGTCGAGGATGTAGAAGTACATCCGCCCTTCCAGCGCCGCCTCGGCCTCCTTGTCCTGCTCCAGCCCGTCGAGGTACTTCAGGAACAGCAACCACGAGGTCTGTTCGGTGTAGTCCAGCTCAGTGGTGCAGCCGGCCTCTTTCCAAAGCACATCGTCGATATTCCTGAAGGCTTGCTCGAACACAGGTATCCAGTCCCCTTCCACCCTCGGCACCACCACCGCCGGTCACCGTGCCGCGCCGACGGCGATGCCTCCGCCGTGACCGCGGGATCACGGTAATGTCGGGCTCTGAGGTTTCAAGGCACCATGGCGCCACGTGGCGGTCGAGTCGGGGCGCCACGCGGCTGGCCGATAGGTTGCGCGCGTGTCCTGCCCTGCGCCGAGCGTCCGCGAGGGCCGTTCTCCGCCACGTTCCCTGTGACGGCAGCGGAACTCAACCGCCGGTTTGATCAGGAGCGTTGGTCGGCGCACGGGCTGTTTGGTGAGAGACCGGTCAGAACCGTCCCTGACCGAACAACGGACAGGCTCGGACCGAGGACTCCGCAAGTACTGTCGGTTCCCTTCGTGGTGTCCTTGGTACGGCACGGGTACCGGGGGGAGGAGCTGGTGCGCAAGATGTCCAGGGAGACAAGCAGGAGTCGACGGCTGGTGATGGAGTTTCTTCACAGGAAGTTCCGTCGGATACGTTGGGAGCTCCGAGCCAATCGCGCTCAGGCTCGCAGGCAGTGCATGCTGTGGCGGTAGGACGAGGCTCTGGGGAACGGGTCGTTGGCGCTATGGCATCGACGACAGTCCGTCTCAACGGGATGAGGTCCATCCTATGGCCAGGCTGTTGATAGCCTGCATCAGCATCCTGGGACCAGTGCGCTTGGTGTAATGTTGGAGGTTTTGCCCTTGCCGAGGGAAGTGCCAACTGGACCTGGCGCTTCCCCGGCGGGGATCCTCTTCAGCACCAGAGCTCACAGCAACCCGCCGGGGAGCACTCAGCGTACCTTCGCGTCTGGGCGGAGCCAGCACGTCTGGCGCGATGACCAAAGGCAAGAATGTGCTTCGCCTTGCCCTCAGCGAGGAGGTAGAGTCTGCACGGGTAAGGGCGGGGCGTGTACCGACCCTTGACGGGGAGCTCCAAGTGACCGGTGACAACGTGACGCCAAACCTCACGCGAGAAAGTGCTGACAGCGATGCCGAGGCGCGTGCTGCCCTGTGGAAGGCCATTGGCGTTGCGTCCGGGGACATTAGGCATCGCTTCACCGTTCGCTCCATACGCGGTACCGATGGTCTTGAGGTCAGAACTGGCACCGACGTTCCGGGTGTTCCCACGTGGCGGATGATCGAGGCGCTCTGCCTGCTTGGCGTGCTGCTCCGTTCCGAGGACGCCGACGCAGACGTGGTAGACGTGCTTGGCAAGACAGGCCCAGTCCACATCCGTGAAGATGGCGTAGAGCGCTACCTGTGGTCGCAGCAGACGCTTGGTGGTGAGCGCAGTTCGCTGGACGCACGACCGGACCTGATCGTCACCTCTTCGCCCGAACCCCCGCATTCGGGCAACGCGGTTCGTATCATCGAGGCAAAGTGCGTGAGGAAGCTTGGTGCCGCGACAGTGAGGAGCGAGTCCGGCAAAGCCCACGACCTTCGAGTGTCTACGTACCTGATCTGGAGCTTCTACTCCCCATCACCCAAGGTTGTCGCCGGTGCCAAGTCCCTTGGTATTGACATAGAGGCGCTCGGCTTCGACACTGACCAACGCGAGCGTCTGCTCAGAGAACCTGAAGTCCTGATCTCCCGCGTGGCGTACTCCCAAGAGGCGGCGCGCAAGGCTCAGCGGTTCGCAGTGGCACTCGTGAAAGCCGGGGAGCAGGCGCGCCAGAAGCTGGTCGGACCCTTGTAGCAGGGGCGAGCGCTGGGCTCAAGCGCGTAGACAGAGTCGGGGATGGGCGATACGGTTACAGCAGCTTCCGGGTGGCGAAGCCCCGACTCCAGTGGACCATCGGCGGACCCGTTGCCGCCAGCACTGCCAAAGCACCCACAGACATCCGACGAAAGGACGCCACCATGCCACGAGCCAGAGGACCACTCTCCGACGACCAGAAGGCCAAGATGCAGAGCGCCAGGAAGAGCACGGCGCAGGACCGCCAGGCAGCGCAGGCGGCAATTGAGACCAATGTCCAGTTCACCAACCCCAAGTTCTGGGCAAGGGTCAGTCCTGAGTTCCAGGAAGAAGTCCTGGCAGCAATCCGTAAGGCGCAGCTCAGAGAGAAGAAGGCGGAGATAGAGCGACTGCGGAAGAAGATCGAGGAGTTGGAGGCGGAGGTGTGAGCGGAGACGAAACCTGGCTGCTGGCCCATCGGGCCATCAGCGTGAGTCCAAACCGAGTGTTACCCACTTTCCGCCCCGAAAAACTCTCATAATCGGCTTGGCGCCACACTCCTATCAGTGAACAATGAAAACTGAGGTATCGGTTGTGATTTCGTTCTCGTGTGCGTTGTTGGCGGTGGCGAAGGCCGAGGACGCGGAGGTTTTCGGCGAGGCGTTCCGGGTGGAGGGCATCGGCGACAAGGCGATGGCGTTGTGCCTCGAGGGCGATAAGCTGTATGCGGGCGCAGGCTCGTGGTTGTCTGTCTACGATGTTTCGAAACCGCTCGCGCCGCGGAAACTCGGCGAGGTGGACGGGTTGGGCGGAGTACGCCAGATCGCCGTGCAAAAGGGCATGGCGTATGTTTCCACGCGTGAATACGGATTGTGGATCGTCGACGCGACGAAGCCGCAAAAGCCGCGTATCCGTTCCCGTTTCGACTGCTGCGAACTCGCGACCGGAGTGGACGTAGCGGGCGACGTCTGCTTCCTCGGCCAGCGCCAGAACGGCGTGGAGTTTATCGACGTCTCCGACCCGGACAATCCGCGCCATATCGCGATGCGTAAGACGGACGAATCCCAAAGCGTCGTCTACCGCGACGGGTGGCTCTATTCCGGCGACTGGGGGTCGGCGCATGTCACCGTCTTCGACGCGCACGACATGAAGGCCATCCGCCAGACCGACCACGTGGAACTCTACGGTTTCGGTGACGGCGTGTGGCTGCAGGGCCGGTACCTGTACGCCGCCACGGGACACCATTCCAAGCACCGCAAGGTGTCAGGCGGCGTGATGACCGCCGAGATGAAACGTTTCGGCGGTCCCGCCGACGGCGGCGGCATGGGGCACGGGCTCGATATCTTCGACGTCGCGGACCCGGCGCATCCGAAACGCATCGGTCACGTGGACTACCCGCCGTTCTACGCGCGAGGACTCGACATGTGGACGCCCCGCACGTCTGGCAACTTGCTGTTCGCTTCCCAAACGCA
>CAIZKT010000266.1:0-3358 GCA_903933565.1 uncultured Victivallales bacterium
GCCGGCAGTGAAAGCGGCGTCGACGGGCCGCGTCCGCGGCCCACTGCCGCACGCACTCCAAATCGCGCCTCGGCCATGGGGTGTGCGCGTGGCAAGGTCGCCGACGGCGACCGCGACACCGCTTTGGCTTGGCGCCTGTGCCATGCCTGACTGATACTGACATGCGCCCCCTCGCCCCGCTCCGGTTGGAAAGTGTGACGGGGTGGCGTCACATTGCCGACACACGAGGGGCCTATGCGGCCAGGCAGAGCGCGCTCAGGGAGCTCGACCCATGCAATCTCAGATTTCGGCGGCGCACTATCGACGACTGCTCGAGCCCTGGGCCCCGGCCGCGCGCCGCTGGCTCTATCGGCTGCCCCATGACGGCGAGTGCTTGTGCTATGGCGTCGGCTACCACAATCATTGGGCCATCCAAGCCAACGCCACCGCCTTCACCGCTTTCGCCTGCCTGGCGGCTGACCCCGACACCGACAGCCGCCGCACCGGGCAGAGCCGCGACGAACTGCTCGACACCGCCCTGGGCCTGCTGCGCTTCACCCTCCGTGGCCATCTCGCCGGCGGCGGCGTCTGCGCCGATGGACAGCCCTGGGGCCATGCCTGGATCAGCGCCCTCTGCCAGGAACGCCTGATGCACGGCGTCGAAGCCATCGCCCAGGCTCTGACCGCCAGGGACCTCGACAACCTGCGCGCCATGCTCATCAGTGAGGCCGACTGGCTGCTCGACCACTACACCCTGGTGGCCGCTCTCACCGGCCCCGATAATCGCCCGGAGAGCAACCTGTGGAACGGCGCCCTGCTCTGCCGTACCGCGACGCTCTACCCCGAGGCCGCACGCAGCGCTGAGTACCTGGAAAAAGCCCATTGCTTCTTCCTCAACGCCATCTCGATTCCCGCCGATGCCCAGTGCGAGACCGTGGTGGCCGGTCGGCCGGTCAAAGAGCGCCACCGGGGCGCCAACTTCTTTGAGTCCTATGCCTGCAACCACCACGGTTACCTGAACGTCGGCTACATCGGCATCACCCTCTCCAATGTCGCCATGCTGCACTTCTTCTTCCGCGGGCTGGGCCTCCCAGCGCCGGACTCGCTCTATCACCACGTCGACGACGTCTGGCCGCTGTTCAAAGCCTGCACCTTCCCCGATGGCCGGTTGCTGCGTCTCGGCGGCGACACTCGAGTGCGTTACTGCTACTGCCAGGACTACGCCATCCCCATCTGGCTGATGATGCGCGACCGCCTTGGCGATATGGCCACCGAAGCCTTCGAAGCGGGCTGGCTCAAGCAGGTGGCGAGGGAACAAGCCGACAACCCCGACGGCGCGTTCCTGGGTCGTCGACTCGGCGCCATGGCGCAGGTGTCACCGTTGTACTACACCCGCCTGGAGGGTGACCGTGCCGCTACCCTTGCCATGGGAGCCTGCTGGCGCCGCCGCTTTGCCGAGTTCACCGCCACTCCGCCAGCGCTCGCCCCACCGGCCCTGTCCGAGTGGCACGATGCCTTCCATGGCGCCTGCCTCCGGCGCGGCCCCCGTCGTGACGTCTCCTGGGTCTGGGGCGCCGCGGAACCGCCGCAGGGGCTCTGCCTGCCCGCCAACGGCAGCGACCTGGCCGAGTGGCGCGGTAACCTCGCCGGTCGAGTCGCGGGGCTCGGCATGATCAACTCGGCGACCGTGCTGCGGCACCAGGAGACGCTCTTCCCCGACGGCTTTGCCACCTGTGGACGCCTGCGCTGGAAGAGCGAGAAACTCTACGCCGAGGGCGAACCCGACGTCGAGATGGCGGTCGAGGACCTCGCCGTCGCCGCCCTCCCCGATGGGGTCACTCTGGTCGGCTTGCAGCGCTGCCGGGCCCTCTGCCGCGTTTTCCTGACCGAGGTCAAGGGGCTGCTGTTGCAGATACCCAACGATGTCTTCAACGGCAGCCAACGCCTCTACACCTGGGCCGACGGCGGGGTGAGCTTGCGCGGGCGGGATGGCCAGGCCTCGCTCTGGACTGCGGCCGACTGGCTGTGCGTCGACGGCCGCCTCGGCGTCGCCGCGCTCTATGGCGGACCCTTGACCCTGCTTCATCCGGCCGACGCACGCATCACCATCAAGGCCTACCCCTGGCAGGTCCATACCCACGTCGCCGGCGGCTTCCTCTTCGTGGACCAGGTCTGTATGGTCTGCGCTGACACGCTGGCGTCCTACGCTGCGGGTGCGCTGCTCTTCGACATCGGCTTTGCCGTCCTGGCGGGCGCTAACACGCAGCAGACGGCGCAGTTCGCCGCCGCCCAGCGCCAGAGCCTGATCCAGACCGGCTTGGACGACCTGCGCGCCGTCCGCGTGACCGGCGCCGACGGCGTCCCCTATGTGCTGGCGGCGAACTTCGCGGACCAGCCCGCTTGCCTGCGCCTGCCAGGGGCGGACCGCGTCACCGTGCTGGGTCCGCGCCAGCCGCCCGTGACCTCCGGCTCTGGCGCCGTCGACCTCGCGGCCGGCGAGGCGCTCTTACTCAGGCTCACCTGAGAAGCCGGGACCGCCCCGGCGCACGTACCGGCACACGCTGCCATCCCCCTGGAGCAGGCTGGGCACGACCCGCACGCCGTGGCCGACTTCCTCATGCGCTGTCTGTTTACCATGTTCGCCGAGGACGTCTGGTTGCTGCCCAAGGATAGCTTCAAGAACCTGCTCGTGAAGCTGCGCGACACGCCTGAGCACTTCGTGCCGATGGCTGAAGAGCTCTGGCAGAAGATGAACACCGGCGGCTTCTCCGTGAGCCTGGGCCTGCCCGTCCTCTGGTTCAACGGCGGGCTGTTCGAGGACGCGACGGCCCTGCCCCTGACCCGTGACCAGCTCCTGCTGCTGACCGAGGCCGCCGACAGCGACTGGCTCGAAGTCGAGCCCGCCATCTTCGGCACGTTGTTGGAGCGCGCCCTTGATCCGGTGGAACGCCACAAGCTCGGCGGGCACTTCACCCCGCGTGCCTATGTCGAGCGCCTGGTACAGCGCACCGTCATGGCGCCGCTCCGGGCCGAGTGGGAAGCGGTGCAGACCGCCGCTGTCACCCTCGCCAACAGCGGCGACCTCGCCAAAGCCGCCGCCGAGGTGCGCCGCTTCCATCGCCGACTCTGCGAACTCCGCATTCTTGATCCGGCCTGCGGTACGGCGAACTTCCTCTATGTCACCTTCGACCTGCTCAAGCGTCTGGAACAGGAAGTCTTCGACACCCTCGACCGCCTGGGCGACACGCAGCGCCCGCTGGAGATGGCCGGGCAGACGGTCTTCCCGAACCAGTTTCTCGGCCTCGAAGTCAACCCGCGCGCCGCCGCCATCGCCGAGCTGGTGTTGTGGATCGGCTGTCTCCAGTGGCACCACCGCACC
>CAIZKT010000267.1:0-3194 GCA_903933565.1 uncultured Victivallales bacterium
AGATAGCTCGCCCCTACAGGGCTCAAACCCATAACCGTCCTATTCCCAGGGCGTTGCCCTGGGCTGGTATGGCAGCGCGCCTTCAGCGCTCCAGACGGAGTCCCTTATTGCACAGGTCGAATTTTTTCGCTGGAGCCCGCGATGCCAAGCCCGTACCGGACGGGTTCGCGGCATCCCCGATTACGGCGGACTCCCCGCGACCGCCGCAGCGGTCATGGCGCCAGCGCGACACCGAGCGCGGCAACCACCTCGGCTTGCGACAGCGCTCGGGCGTACAGCGCGAACCCCGCCAGTCGGCCGAGCAGGCGCTCGTTGCCGCTGTAGTTCGGGTTGCACCCAAGGCCGACATTCTGGGCTGCCGAGAACACCCGAGCGGGCGCCTTGACCGTCTGGCACAACTGCCCATCCACGTAGAGCCGCAGTTGCTCGCCCTGCTTGACCGCCGCCAGCGCGTACCAGCGACCATTTTCGAGCGGCACTCCTGCGGTGGTGTAACTTTTTTGAGCCTCAATCCGCGCAAACACCTCATGGCCCTGCAGGACGATGCGTAGCGGATCGTCCAGCCCCGCCGCCCAGGCTGAGAAGACCTGCTGCAGGCGCTCGGTCGGCAGGCCTTCCGGGCAGACCCAGGCGAGGGCGGTGTAATCCTCTTCCGGGAAGAAAGGGATTCGATAGGTGAGCTTGCTGGTGCTGCCATTGCCGGTCAGGGCTTTGCCAGCAACCCCGTGGCGGTCGGCGGCGGGGGCCATCTCCGTCGCCGTCTCCAGGACGCCGAAGTCGGGCTTGGGCGTGCCTTCGAGGCGGGCCGCCACCACGAGCCCGCCGGGGCCCAGCGCCAGCTCGGCCGTATCGGCATCCGGAAGTGGCGGCAGAGCCGGATCAACCGAGAAGAGGCGGGCCCCCTCCGCGGCAGACATTTCCCCATCGGCATTCACCGCGGTAACTCGCCAGTGGTAGGTACGCCCGGCAGTCAGGCCCTCCCGGACCACGGCGCGCAGGTCGGTGAGACCCTCGAGGCGGACCGTCGGCCTGGCGAAATCCGCGGTCTCGGCGATCTCGAGGCGAAAGGTCCGACCGCTGCCGGCCGAACTGCGGTAACCGGTCCACTCGAAGCGCGTCGCGCCGACGGGGATCCTCGCCTCCGGAGCTGGGCGCCGGAGATGGAACGGCGCCGGCCGACCGGCCCTCGCCGGGAGCCAGCCGCGATACGGCGTGCCGCGCGCCCCGGCCGTGGCAAAGTCGCAGAGGGTAACTACTTGGCCGTCAGCCGCCGCCAGTTGCAGCGCGACCAGAGGCGGGAAGGGGGATGACACCGCGGCAGTCGTGGCCGCGAGGCGGGTGAGGTCGAGTGGCGGCAGGGCCTCGGCATCCAGCGTGTTCAGCGCCTGGTCAAAGGCCAGCAGCAGGGGCCCACGATAGAGCGCCGCGCAGCCTTGTTTCGAGAGTTCACCGGAGGTATAGCGCAGCGCCATGTCGAAGTTGAGCTCAACCGTGTCGCCCGCGCTCCAGCGCCGGGTCAGTGGCAGGTACGTGCCCGCCTGCACCGCCGTCGTTACCGGCGCGCCGTTGATCCGTACGCTCGTGGCCTGCGACCACTGCGGAATCCGCAGCGTGAGGGTCAACTCGCGGGCGGGCTCGAGCGTCACCGTGAGCTTTACCGTGCCGTCGGCCGGGTAGGTCGTCTCCTGCCGCAGGCCCAGCGAGGTCTGGTCGGGCAACTGCAGACGGAGGTCGCAGGGGCCGTAGAAGTTGACCACCGGGCCGCGGCGGTCCAGCATGACACTCCAATCGCCGAGCAGGCTCAGGCCGCGGGGGGCGTTCACGGAACAGCAGTTCAGTTCGGGGGCGCCGGCCCGGGCCTGGAAGACGATGGTGTGCGCCGAGGCTTCGCGGACGCCGTCGATGGGCGTGTTGTAGGTCCACCAGCGACCGGAGGGGTGCTGTGCGCCGAGCATGCCATTCCAGGTGGCGAGCTCGAGCTCGTCGGCCGCGGCCGGGTCGCCGGTCAGCCGCAGCATATCGAGGGTGAGTGCCATCCAGGCGATCGTGCAGCAGGTCTCGATAGCGCCATTGGAGTAGGGATTGCCGACCGCTTTTTCGCCGGTGGTGAAACCGCCGCTGGGGTGCCGGTCGAGGTCGCGGATGCTGGTCCAGTGTTGGATGAAGGCCTGGCGGTAGCGTTCCTCGCCGCTGATCTCCCAGAGTTCGACCAGGCCCTGCAGGTCAGGCAAGCTCTCCCAGCGGGGCTTCGGAGTGCGGAAGAACTCGACCCCGGCCAGGCCCGTGCGCAGATAGTCGCCGGCCGGCGGCCGCTCCCAGTCCTTTTCAATCTCGTGCATCAGACGCAGATAACGTTCCGCGCCGGTGATGCGGTAGAGCCGACCCAGGGCGTGGATCACCGCCATGTTCATCTCCTGCGACCCGGCGTCGTGAACTCGGCGCGAACCGTCGAGGTAGGTGCGACACATCAGGTCCGCCGCCCGGCCGGCACAGTCCAGCGCTGCACGGTCGCCGCTGTGCTCGAACCAGAGCACCAGGGCCAGCAGCGCGTGATAGTGGCCCCAGAGGTCCCAGTGGCCAAGCAGGCGCTCCTCGCGGCGGAAGGGCCCAGGTAGCCATCGTCGGCCTGTGTCGCGATGAAGTCGGCTACCACCTGAGCCACGAATGGCTCCAGACGCGGATCGTCGTTTAGGCGCAGCGCCTGCACCGCGGACATCAGGTACTTGCCGACGAACTCGCCGGCCCAGGGCGTCAGCTTCGGCACCGGTTGGCGGTCGCGCTGGCGAAACATCTCCAGCATGCCGGGGTTTGCCGTCGGCGCGCGCAAGAGCCAGTGTTCCGTGTTGGCCCGCAGGCGCTCTCCCAGCGGACCGGCGAATTCAAAGTGGGCAGCGGGGGTTTCGAGAACCATGGGCGCAGGCTCCTTCCCGGCCGTCACGGCCAGGCACAGGCAGACAACGACCGTGCCGACAAGGCGATGGCAACGGACGGGATACATGAAAGCAAGATAGCCACGTCGGCGCCTGGTCGCCACTGCCTTGGACGCAGGTCTGTTCCGTTGGTGGTGACTACTCAGGCCCTGGGGTTCAGGAAACGGCGAGACGGCGAGACGGGGAAACGGCGACTGGAGGAGACGGACAGGGAGACTGGCGGAGAGGAAAACAGGGGGCAGGGTCAGCCAAGCCCCCGGCTGC
>CAIZKT010000268.1:0-7101 GCA_903933565.1 uncultured Victivallales bacterium
CGACGCCGCTTTCACTGTCGGCGGTACGACGGCGGTCGTTTCTTGAAACAGCCCTGCCCGTTTCCAGTCAGGAGTTGACAACAGGGGCCTGGCGGACCATCTTCTCGGGTTGTTCTTGGTTGATCATGGAGTACCTCATCATGTTGTCTATCGTGATCCGTCAGATCGTGTCACTGGCGCTGGTTCTTGTCGGCATCGGCGCTCTTGGACAAACCCCGCCACCGGCGACCAGTAAGGACACCCTGGGGGTCGGCGCGGTCAAGCCCACTCCGGCGCTGCGCGCTGACATGGTAGAGCGCCGCAAGGAACTGTCCTTTGACCGCGTCATCCAGGCCATGGACGGGCATATCACCAGCACCCTGGTGCAGATGCGCAAGTTCCAGGTCGTCTCCGGCAGCGATCTGAACGACGTCGTCCAGATCGGGGTCAAGGGGGATTCGGGGGCGTTCGACCCCGCCACCGTGCCCGCCGCTGCCCGAGTCAAACTGCCGAAGTTCCTCATCATCACCAGCGTGGACAGTTTTCTGGAGGAGAATGCCTCGGCCCGCTTCCGCGACGGGATCAAGACGAAGCGGCGCTTCCAGATCTCGGCGCAGGCCAAGATCTATGACACCACCACGGGCGAGATTGTGGACGCCTCGAACCTGCAAGTCGAGCGGGTGGTGGTGCTAGACAAGGAGGCCACGGAGGTAACCGATGGGCAGCGCACCGACGAGATGATGCCGCTGCTGGCCCGGGAACTATCCGAGAAGATCGCCTGGCGCGTCGCCGATATCGTCTTTCCCACCAAGATTATCGAGATCGATGAGAAGGTGGTCACCATCAACCGCGGGGACTCTTTCGCCCTGGCGGTGGGCGACGTCATGGACGCCTATGGCCCGACTCGTGAGATCAAGGATCCGGACAGCGGCGAGGTGATCAAACGCAAGGGCAAGAAGGTGGGCGCGGTTCGAGTTACGGAGGTGGAGCCGACCTATTCGCTGGGCGAGATCACGGAGAGCACCGGGGTGGTGGTTGGCTGCCTGCTCAAGAAGCGGAGTAGCGAAGCGACGGGCGAGTGAGGCGGAAGCTGGCCTCAGGGTGGCCGTCGCCAGACAGGCAGGCAGGAAGGATACACATGCAGTTTGCCGCATCGAGATGGGCCGTGATGACCCGGCGTGCTGTCGTAGTTTCGGCGCTGGGGCTGCTCGGCTGGCTCGCCACCGGTTGTCGCACCTACGAGCAGCACAGCCGTGCCATGCGTACGGCGTATGCGGCGGGCCAGTTTCCCACGGCCTTACAGGCGGCCAAGAGTCTGGGAAAACCGGGGTCTAAGGACTTCTTGCTGTCGGGTCTTGAACAGGCCACTATCCTGCGTGCAAATGGCCAGATCGGCGAGAGCAGCCTAGGGTTTGAACAGGCCGCGGACGTGCTGGAGAAGTACGCCGATGAGGCCAAGACCAAAGTCGGCCGGGAAGGCGCCGCGCTGCTGACCAACCAGGCAAACCTGCCGTATCGGGGCCGCGCCTATGACGCCATCATGTTGCACGTCTATCAGGCGCTGAACCATATCCAGTCGGGCGATTTGCAGGCGGCGCGGGTCGACCTGGTACGGGCCTACGAGAAGCAGAAGGACGCGGTCTACGAGTCGCAGAAGAGGATCGAGAAGGCCAAGGAAGAGGTGGCAGCCCAGGCCGAGAAGGAGCAGATCGCCAAGAGTCAGCAGGACCCCACGTTCCAGGCCAGTGTCACCTCGCAGTACGCGGGGATGGACGCGCTGCAGGTGTACGCCGACTACGTGAACCCGTTTGCGGTGTACCTGGATGGCCTCTTCTTCCTGAGCCAGGCGACCGACGCCAGCGACCTCGATCGCGCCCGCAGGTCGCTGGAGCGCGCGGCTTCCTTCGCGCCGGCCAACGAGGCTATTCGCAAGGATTTGGAGATAGCGGCGGCGGGGGTCAGCGGCGCGGCCCTGGAGCCGGCGGTATATGTGATCTTCGAGACTGGCCGCGCTCCCTGTCGCGAGCAGATCCGCATCGATATTCCCATCCTGATCGCCAATGTCTCCTACGTCGGCGCCGCCTTTCCCAGGCTGGTCTTTGAAGACGATTACGTCCCTTACCTGAAGGTGGTAAGCGCCGGTGGGACCAAGACCACCCAGTTGGTTGCCAACCTGGACAGCGTGGTCGCCCATGACTTCAAGAACGAGCTGCCGGTCATCATCACCAAGACCGTGGCCGCGACCGTGATCAAGGCGGCGGCTGGCTATGCGGTGAACCGGGCGGCCGAGAATGCCGGCGGCGACGCGGGCATGTGGGCCGCACGCCTGGCTACCGCGGCCCTGCAGGCGACCGTCAACATTGCCGATCTACGCACTTGGACGACGTTGCCAAAACAGCTTCAGGTGTGTCGTCTGCCGCTGTCGCCGGACCGTAGCCTGACCCTGCAGACAGCCAACGGCACCGGCAACCAGCAGGTGACCGTGATGGCAGGACAGATCATTCTCGTCTTCGCCAAGAGCACCAGTTCCGCCAGTCCACTGTTCGTCTCTCAGATGAAACTCAGATAAGGGGGTTACCGTGAAGCAGGACCGAATCCTAGTCTGGCTGGCCGCGCTGGCTCTCGTTGGCGTCGGCTGCACCAGTGTCAACACCGTCGCGAACGCCGAGCCCCAGGGGCAGCGCCAGATGATCAAGGATAGCCGGGTGATCACGGATCGCGGCCTGAACCGCACGGCCAGGGTCGTCGGCATCAACACCACCACCACACCCAGCGGCATCATGCGGATCCAGGTGGAAGTGCTGAATCTGCGGCGCAGCGCGCAGACGTTCTTCTACAACCTCGAATGGTTCGATCTGAACGGCATGCAGGTTACTACCGCCGGGGGCGGCTGGACTGAGCATCAGATCATGGGTAAAGAGACCGCGACCCTCCAGGCCACCGCCCCGAGCCCCGCCTGTAAGGACTTTCGCATGAAGCTGATTGAACATCGGCGTTAGATCGGTTTTGGGCGGTCACGCCGCGAACGTGTTGGAGCCAAGAATGGCCGCCGTGTCACCTCGGCGAGGTTGAGCGGCCGCAAGGGAGAACTCATGAACCGCACTGTCAAGACCCTCGGCCTCGTCCTGCTGTCTGGAGCCGCGTCCCTGCTGATCGGTTGCGTCCGGTCCAGCGCCCCGACCCGCATTCAGTCAGGGGGGCCCACTGCCATCACCACCATGGGCGTGGACCTGGCCGACTTCAAGAATGCCGCCGGTGACATGGTCAAGGAAATGCTGGTACATCCCGACGTGGGTGGTTTCGCGCAACAGAAGGGGCGGAAGCCGCTCGTCGACATTGGGGTCATCAAGAACAACTCCGATGTCAACATTGACCTCGGCCAGCTTTCCGGCCGCATCAACGAGGATCTGCTCAACAGCGGCTTGGTCGAGATCATGGCCAATGACGCCGGAGCCGTGGACGAGGCCGCCAAGAAGGACTGGGTGAATGACCGCAAACGCTCCAGCGTGCAGGAAGCCGATTACCTGCTGGAAGGGGTCATCATGCTGGTCACCGGGCGGGTGGGGAACACTCACGAGAAGACCTATACCTTCCAATTGCGCCTGAACCAAACTTCGAGCCGGAAGACGATCTGGCAGAAGACGGTAGACGTGACCAAGCAAGGGAAGCGCGCGGCGGCGGGCGTGTGGTGATAGCCGCCGCCCTTTGCCGGAGGGCCGCCGCATGTCGAGGTGGTACGAGGACCCGAAGCTCGACCTTGTGGTGCGTTTGGCGGTAGCCATTCCGCTGCTGCTGGCAGGCCTGGTGATCATGGTCGCGGGGCTGCGCGCTGGCGGTATGACCGCGGCCTTCTCCCTGCCGTTGGCGGTGGCCTGCTTCGTGGGCGCGGGGGTGATGATTGCGCCGTGGGTGGCGCAACGTTTTGGCAACCTTGCCGGGGGCTTGTTCTTTCCGGCGCGCGAGTTTGACCGGCCGCAGCCCGTGTTCAGTATTGCCGCAGGCAAGCGAGCGCAAGGGCAGCCTCGTGAAGCCCTGGCCGAATACGAGCGGGTGCTGCTTGAGCATCCCCAGGAGAGTCACTGCTACGTCAGCATGATGGACATCGCGGCGCGGGACCTGCGCGATCCCATCCTGGCCGACGGCTACTACCGCCGTGGCGCCGCGCAGCTCACGGATGCCGAGGCCCGGCGGCGTCTGCGCCAAGCGCGCGACGAGATTCTGCAAGACTTCCAGCCCCCATCCGGCGCCCCGCCGTAGGCGGTCACCACGTCCCGCCCTTAGGCCCCCAGCAGCCGGGCCCGGAAGAGGAAGAAGACCGCGCCCAGGATGCAGAGACCGGCCCAGAGGTAGTCCAGCGTCACCTTCTCCTTCATGTACAACAGCGAGAAGGGCACAAAGACCGTCAGGGTGATCGCTTCCTGCAGAATCTTCAACTCGCCCACGTTCATCACCTGATGCCCGATGCGGTTGGCTGGCACCTGGATCAGATACTCGAACAGCGCGATGCCCCAGCTTACCAGGGCGGCGATGATCCAGGGCTTGCCGGAGAGTCTGCGCAGATGCCCGTACCAGGCAAAGATCATGAAGACATTGCTCAGTCCGAGCATGCCCGCGGTGAGCAGGTAAGTGCGCATGTCACTTGCCGTCCCGTTCCTTCACCCACTGCTTGGCCTTCTCCTGGAAAGCGTGGACCTTATCAAAGTCCGTGAACTCTTGCAGGAAGCGCTGGAAGAGCGCGAAGAAGACCTTCTGGAAGGTGTAGAGGTTCCCCATCCGCTCTTCGAAAACGCTGCCCGGGTCCATGGCCTCGCCCTCCGGCACCTTCAGCCCCCGGAAGACGAACTCGTCCGCGTCCACGGTCACGGCCCACTCTTCGCCGCGGGCCCGCGCCAGCACCAGCTTGGCCCGGCGCAGTTTCTTGCCGACGGTGAGGGCCGCTTTGGCTTCGGCGCTGATCAGGGGAATGCCTTTGCGGAGGGTTAGCTCGTAGGCTCCGGCGCCCTCGGCGACAAATACCAGCGGGCCGTCCAGCATGAGACTGAACTCGCCCAGCTTTGTCTGCGGCAGGACGCCGTGGTGCTCTTCCTGGAAGAACCACAGCCAGGTCAGGAAGTTCTGCCCGAGCGTACCGGTGGCCGAACTGTCGGGCAGGTCCGGCGAGAAATTCAGGGGTGGGATCGAATCTGGGCTGAGGTTGAACATCTGAGCGGCGACTACTTCCGGGGTGAGCGGGATCGGTTCGAAGCCGATGGCCTTGCAGAACAGTCCCAGAAACATATCGAGCACCGACTGGCTGGTCGCAGCGACGTAGAGCACGCTGTCGGCCGCGTCTACCGCAAAGTTCACGCCGGAAAGCTGAGGCGGCATCTGCGGCAACACGCGCTGAATCACCTCTTCCTTGATGGACTTGCGCTGTTTGCGGCCGATATGATCGCTCTTGTTGGCGGCCATCTCGGCCAGCTCAAGCAGGCGGCACTCGGCCCGCAGCAGCGCCGGCGGAATCCGGCGCTCAGCCTTGCGCAGGCAGAGGTGCAGGTAGCCGCCCAGCATGGCGGTCTCCTGATCGATGCGACGCTCAAGCAGATGCCGTCCCGAGACCCAGCCCCACACGGGCTCGTCACGGACCTGCTCCAATGGCGCGGCAGCACCAGCAGCAAAGCGTTCCAGGGCATCCTTGGGCAGAGGCTGCGGCAAATGGCAGGCTCTGAAGGTCATCGTTCCACGATCAAAAGGCATGGCACGTCCGTCCCATTTGTCAGCAGATTCAGGTCGCGACTGTACTCCGGCCCATCCCCTCGAACGGTATAACGTAGGGCCGCAGGGCCTGGGTTTCCAGTTTGGCGAAACGGCGAGGCGGCGAAACGGCGAGGCGGCGAAACGGCGAGGCGGCGAAACGGCGAGGCGGCGAAACGGCGAAACGGCGAGGCGGCGAAACGGCGTGCCCTCAGATTGTGGTGCCTGCGCCGGGTCGGTATAGTACGCCTGGCCGGTCGGTCGCCTGTTTTTCGATATTCTCAGCGGGAGTCTCTGTCATGGCGGACGTTAGAAAGCGTGTCCTGTCGGGCATTCAGCCCTCGGGAACGTTACATCTCGGCAACTATTTCGGCATGATGAAGCCCGCCATCGAGCTGCAGGACAGCGGCCAGGAATGCTTCTATTTTGTTGCGGATTACCATGCTCTGACGCAGTTACCGGAGCCGCGACAGCTCCGCGAGCGCAGCGTCGGGGTGGCGGTTGACTTTCTGGCCTGCGGACTGGACCCCGAGCGCACCACGTTCTTCCGGCAGTCGGATGTGCCCGAGGTCCACGAGCTGACCTGGATCCTGAGCTGCCTGACGCCGGTCGGTCTGCTGGAACGCTGCCACAGCTACAAGGACAAGATTGCGCGAGGCGTGGCGCCGAACCACGGGCTCTTCAGTTACCCGGTGCTGATGGCGGCGGACATCCTGCTTTACGGCTCGCACCTGGTGCCGGTGGGCAAGGACCAGAAGCAGCACCTGGAAGTGACCCGCGACCTGGCCATCCGCTTCAACAATGCCTATGGCGAGGTCCTGGTGGTTCCCGACGCGCTGATCCGCGACGAGGTGGCTGTGGTGCCGGGGCTTGATGGGCAGAAGATGTCGAAGAGTTACGATAACACGATTGAGCTGTTTGGTGAGCCGAAGGCAGTGCGCCAGAAGATCATGCGGATCGTCACCGACTCGACCCCCATGGAGGCGCCGAAGAACCCGGAAACCTGCAACGTCTTCGCTCTCTATAAGCTTATGGCCACGGCAGCGGAAATCGCCGAGTTGCGCGCTCGTTACCTGGCCGGCGGCATGGGCTACGGCCATGCCAAGCAGGCCCTGGCCGAGAAGTACGAGCAGACGTTCGCGGGGTTGCGCCAGCGGCGCCTGGAACTGCTGGCCCAGCCCAAGCGTGTCGAGGAGATCCTCCGGGCCGGGGCGGCGCGAGCCCAGGCCGTGGCACGCGAGACGCTGAAGCGGGTGCGGGCCGCCGTCGGCGTGGGCTGAATTCGCCAAGGGTCGCTCTTGGCTGATTGCCCTCGGGTGACTACTCAGGTGCAACTGCGTATCCTGCCCCAACGGGGCTGCGTACCCAAGCCCAGGGTTGGCCGCGGCG
>CAIZKT010000269.1:0-7000 GCA_903933565.1 uncultured Victivallales bacterium
CCTCGACCCTCTGCGGTTCTCAGACAAGCGAACCCCTACGGAACTGACATGCGTCCCCATTGCAAAGACTAGTATCATGATTAGGTTCTTAGTGTATAGGGTATGAGGTAGTTGTGGGAGGGCATCACGTGCCGCGGCGGCGGACCGCCAGAGGCGAGCAGGAGGCAACATGCCAGTCCCAAGCAGGAGTAGTGCCCACGAGTTGCTACCGACGCGGCCGAGATGGCGGCTGTGGCTGGCGTTGCTGGGCGGGGTCGTCGGCCTCTCGGTCGCCTCTGCCAACAGCGTGATACTGCAGCAGTTCCAAGGGATCTCGTACGGGGGGGACGCCGCGGGCTTCACCACGACGGACCCGCCTGACACCCACGGTGCCGTCGGGCCGTCGGGCATCCTGGCGTCGGTCAACTCGTGCCTCGCGTATTTCCCGAAGGACGCCGCGGCCGGCGCCAACCGCGCGCCCCTCTGGCGGGCGTCACTGATGAATACCCGCTCGTCGCCGGTGTCCTTCTTCGCCGCTCTGCCGGGATTCCAGAACGGCCACGTCGCGGACCCCAAGGTGGTGTACGACACCACCGCCGGCGGTCGCTTCTTCGTGATCCAGCAGGAAACGACGGCCACCCAGTCGTTTCTCCACATCGGGGTCTCCAAGACCAACAACCCGCGGAGCGAGACCACGGCGGACTGGTTCCTCTACCGCTGGGAGATGACCTGGGCCGACCCGGACCGCTTCGGCACCAAGGTGGCGGGTGGCGACTACCCCGGTCTTGCCGTGGACGCGCGGTCGCTGTACGTAAGCTATAATATGTTTGTTCTCAATGGCGTAGATAGCTTCAGCGGCTTTGCCGGGGCGACCCAGATCTACAGCTTCGACGCGACGGCATTGCGCAGTGGCACGCTGATCCCTCCTCTGGTGTACCGCGAGGACCTGTATAGCGAGATCCTCGGCCTCATCGGCAACGGCACCAATGCCACCATGCAGCCTGCCCAGATGACGCGCCGCCTCGACGGCGCCGATCCTGCCTTTGCCGTCAACCTGCGCCGGGTGATCTCGCCCCTCGAACAGTACGAGATCCGGGTGCATCGCTTTACCGGCATGCCATCGGCACTCGGGCACAGCGCCACCGACATCGACATCGACATGGGCAACGATTTCTTCGGGGAGAACAAAGCCGAGCCGGCGCCGCAGCCGGGCGGCCACCGGCCCCTCGATGCGCTGGACTACCGCTGCGTGGCGGCTTCCTACGACGCGGGGGACGTGTGGATGGCGTGGACGGGGAAGGCAGAGGGAGATGTCCGTGCCGTGGTGCGCTGGGCGCGACTCCGCGTCTATAGCGGCGACTGCTGTCCAACCACGCCGCGCCTGATCGAGGACGGCTGGGTCGATGCGGGTCCGGGGACGTGGACCTTCATGCCGGCCATCAGCACGAACCGGCAGGGCGACGTCTGCCTGGTCTTCACCCGCTCGTCGACCACGCAGAACCCGACGATCTACTACATGCTCCGGCGCTCCGGCGCCGCGAGTTTCGAGGAACCGACCGTGATCAAGGCCAGTGCCACCCCCGGGGACCTGAAAGGACGTCCCAATGAGGACTTCGGTCGCTGGGGCGACTACGCGGTGGTTTCGCCCGATCCTCTCGACAGTACCTTCTGGGTGGCGCACGAGTTTGTGGCCTCTGCCCACCCGGACGCCTGGGGCACCTGGTGGGCCCAGATCGCGCCGTGCGATCCGCAGGTGGAGATTACCCAGCAGCCCCAGAGCCAGTTGGTTTGCCAGGGCGCCACGCTGACCCTCACGGCTGCCTACAGCACCACGGTCCCCGGTTGGTCGCCGCAGAACCGCTGGCTCAAGGATGGCGTGCCCATCGTTCCGTATGGGGACAACCGAACCACTTTGACCATCCCCAATTTCCAGGCCGCCAACGAGGGCGAGTACTCCTTCGAGATTGACGCCATGTGCGGCACCCGCAGGTCCAGCCGGGCGGCCACCGTCTGGCTCATCTTCCCACCGGTGATCACCCGCCAGCCCAAGGATTTCCAGACTCTCCCGGACACGATCCCCGAAGCCCTGATCATCCTGGAAGTCGCGGCGCAGTCGCTGTACGGCGTCCCGATGACCTACCAGTGGTACCGCAATGGTGTGGTGGTTGATGGGGCCACTGCCAGTGCCTATGTCTACGGCCGGGTCCTTGACGCCAGCCCGGCGGGCCGCTACTTCTGCCGGGTGACCAACCGCTGCGGCTTCGTGGACAGCAACACGGTCACCGTCGAGGTTGGCCCGCGGGTGACGACCCACCCAGTGGCGCCCAGCGGCCGCTCGGTCTGCGGCGGTCCGATCGAGATGACCGTCGAGGCCGTCGGGGTCGCGGCCGTTTACAGTTTCCCCTTCTGGACGTTCAATGACGGTACCACCCGCTACTACAAGCACCACTCTCTCGCAACCGACCTCACGTTCATCTGGCGACACAACGGTCGGCCCATTACCCCCGACAGCCATCTTGCGATCAGCACCACCGGCCTGCAGAGCCTCCTGCGTATCGTCGATCCGGGCTACGCCGACGAGGGCGAATACGACTGCATCGTGGAAGACGGCGGCGGTCCGGACTGGGCTGTCACCACCCGCCGGACGCTCCTGCTGCTCGAGCCGACCCCGCCCTACCTCACGGTCACGGCCGGCGGCCCGCCCGCGCAATATGGGCAGGCGCTGGTCTTCGACAGCCGCCGCAATGTGACGGTACTGTTCGGCGGCACCGCCTATGGGCCGGTGCCGCCCCGCACCGTCAACGAGCGCTATGACTCCAACGAGACCTGGGAGTGGGACGGCCGCTACTGGGTGAAACGTACGCCCCTGCATTCGCCGCCGTCCCTCAGCAACTTTGGCATGGTCTTCGATAGCGAACGTGGGCGCGTGGTCGTGTTCGGCGGCCGGAGCTGGCCCAGCGGCACCTATCCTAACGCCACCTGGGAGTGGGATGGTGACGACTGGACCGAGGCCCACCCGGCTACCTCGCCGCCGGCGCGCACCTCGCCCTCGATGTGCTTCGACAGCGTGCGGAAAGAGACCCTGCTGATTGGCGGCGACGTGGTCGGCGGGATCACGAGCCAGCGCCACACGACCTGGGCCTGGAACGGCATTGACTGGACCGTGCGCAGCACGAGCGTCCCCCCGCCCACGTACTCCTATCAGACCATTTGGATCTATCCCGGCAACGCTATGGCCTTCGACGCGGCGCGTGGCGTGGCGGTCCTCTTCAGCAGCTTCAGCGACAGCGACTCCCCGGTCTGGGAGTGGGACGGCGCCGCCTGGAAACGGGTCGCAGTGTCCGCTGGCACGCTGAAGATACTCGAGTCGAGTGGCTCCCGCACGGCCTTCTACGATCCATTCCGCCACATGGTGGGCGTGGTCGGCCTCGGGAGTATAGCCTACGCCCAGGACTGTCGGCTCATCTACTGGACCGGCAGCGAGTTCCGCGGCGCCAACCCGATCGTCGTGGACGACGTCACCGGGATCCCGCCACTGGCCACCAGCGCCTATCCGGTCCTGCCCGAAATTTGCGTCTTCGATACGGCCAGACGCGCCATCGTCTGGTTCGACGCATACCGGAACTCCTCCCTTACGACCACCCGCTTCATGCGTGAACTGCACTTCCTCGACAAGCCCGGCGTCGTGCATCTGCCCGCCCTGGTCAGCGTGAACCCAGGCGGGACCGCCACCCTGCGCGCCATTGTCGGTGGCGTCGCGCCGCTGACCTACCGCTGGCAGCACGCCGGCACTCCCCTCGCCAACGGCGGCCGCATCGCCGGGGCCGACGCAGCCACGCTCACCCTCACCGGCGCTACCGACGATGACGTCGGCGAGTACCGTGTGCAGGTCGACAACACCTGCGGCCAGGCCCTCAGCCTGCCCGTGATGCTGCTCCTGAACCCCGGCCTGCCGGGGGCGGTTGTCGCCGTGGTCAACCAGGCCGCCACCCAGCGCGATCCGAGCGCGACCTCGCCGCTGCGCTTCGACGTCACCTTCAGCCAACCGGTGGCGGACTTCACCGCCGCCGACGTGAGCCTGACCGGCACGGCCGGGGCGACCACGGCCGCCGTGGCGGGCGGGGGCGATGCGTACACGGTAGCGGTCAGCGGTATGGCCCAATCCGGCAGCGTGACGGTCACGATTCCCGCCGGGGTTGTGCATGATGGGGCCGGGAACGCCAACTCTACGTCGATCGGTGCGGACAGCACGGTAATCTACGATATCCTGGCGCCGTTCATGGCCGCCGGCAACCCGCTGGTTCCCGGCAATGGCGCGCGGGGCGTTGCCCCAGGCGCGGTCCTGAACCTCGTCTTCAATGAAGCCGTTGTGCTCGGTGCCGGCACGATCTCCATCCGCAGAGCGGCAGACGATAGTGTTTTCGAGAATATCCTGGTGGGGGCGAAAAGCCGTGCCAGCTCCAAGGTGGGTGCGAGCGGTAGTGTCAGCGTCGACGGGGCGACCGTCGTCCTCACGCATACGCCCTTCGAGCCGGGAGTCGCCTACTACGTGCTGGTCGAGGCGACCTGCTTCATAGACGCGGCAGGGAACTTCTTTGCCGGAATCACGGATCCGGGGAGCTGGCGCTTCACCGTGCAGCCGTGGGTGGTAAGTTTTGTCGCTACCGATCACGGCAGCCTGGTCGGACAAACCCCGCAGGAGGTGGATCGGGGCGGCAGTACGACCCCCGTGCAGGCCCAGGCGGACACCGGCTGGCATTTCCGGGGTTGGACCCGCGACGCCACCGAGTTCTCGACCGACAACCCGTTGACCGTGGCGGACGTTAGCGACGACATGACGTTGACGGCGGTCTTCGCCATTAACCAGTACACGTTGGCCTATACGGCCGGGGCACACGGCAGCCTCACCGGCGACTCAACGCAGACGGTCGACCACGGAGCCAGCGGCACGGCCGTCGAGGCCCTCGCCGCTACGGGCTACCACTTCGTACGCTGGAGCGACCTTTCGACGGCGAACCCGCGGCAGGACCTGGCTGTAGCAGCCGCTCTGGTCGTGGCGGCGGAGTTCGCCATCAACACCTACGCGGTGACCTTCCAGCCGGGAGCGCACGGGACCCTGGCCGGTGGCACACCCGCGGTAGCGGTGACGGTGAACCACGGCGATCCGGCCCCGGCAGCGCCGACGGTGACAGTGCTGGCGAGCTGGCTGTTCGGAGGCTGGTCACCGGCGTTGCCCACAACCATCACGGCTCCCGCCGAGACCACCGTGCTGTATACCGCCGCCGGCCCGGTGCTTCCCAACGGCAGCTTCCTGGTCGCGGTGGACGCCATCCCGGTGAGCTCCGGCCGCGGTCTCTGGGACCTGACCGGCCCCTACTCCACGACCGCCAAGACCAATCCTCTCACCCTCAACCTCGTCCACGACGCCACCGGCAGACTCTCCGGCACGGCCACCTACACCGTCGCCAAGGACGCCACCGTCACCATGCCGATCAGGGGCAGCATCAAGGGTAGCCGCGGCAGCCTCACCATGAAAGGTTCCCTGCAAGGGGCTGACTCCAGCAAGGCAGTGACCGTGGCGCTGACGCTGAATCTGACGGTGGATACGGCCCAGCACGAGCTCACAGGACGGCTGACCGGCAGGGTCAGGAGCAACGGCACAACCACCCTGGTAGACGATCCGGTGGTCTTCGACCTGCCCGAGAAGATGACGGGCTCGTGGACGCTCTCATTCGCTCTCGATCAGTCAGGCCGAACCGTCACGGGTACGGCGGAGCTGACTCTCTCCAACCTGGTGAAGCACGGCTTCGTCGTCCGGGGTAAGACCGGCGCCAACCGCACCGTCGTGCTGACTCTGGCTGGCAATCCCGCCAACCCGGCCTCGATGGCTATCAGCCTCAGGACTACCCTCACCCCGCTCGCAGGCGGCTGGGCCACCCTGGAGAGCTTCTCGGGCCGAGGGTATGGGCAAGTGATCGGCTGGTAGGGCGCCGGCCTAAGGTCTCCAACTACCCTCGAAAACGTCGGGATGGCGACGGAGATGCGGACCGCGGATGGAAGCGGCGCGGAGCCGGTTGAACGGGACTTTGGACCGTCTACCTTGCCTGCAGCCGTTGAACACGTTGCAGGAGCGTGAATCATGAGCCGCCGTCGCTGGGTATTTCTGCTCGGTCTGCTTGCCGTCATCCCCATGATCGGGCACGCGCAGGGCATCGTCGCGAGCCCCCTTGTCCCTTACGTCCGGGACCTGCTGGTGCTGCAGGGTGACGCCCTCGTTCCGCTGAAGTCAGACGAGTGCCTGAAAGTGCCCTACACCGTGCTCTACTTCGGGGCAGGCTGGTGCCCCGACTGTCGACGCTTCTCGCCAGAGCTCGTCGCGGCCTATGACGGTCAGCCAGTGGGGCTGAAGCGCTTCGGGGTGGTATTGCTGACCATGGACAAGACCGAGGAGGGCATGCTGCAGTTCATGCGCACCGAGAGGATGAAATGGCCCGCTCTGGCATTCGCCAAGGCAGGAAGTGCCCTCGATCTGCGGCGGTACTACTCCGACCGTGGCATTCCCTGTCTGGCCGTCATTGACCCGGCAGGAACGATCGTACTGCAGAGCAAGACCGACCGGGACGCAACGGCTGTCCTGAGGCAGCTGCAGGAGAAGCTCAAGGGCGGGCCCTGAATGGCGCGGGCGGAGCATCTCCTGGGCAACCCGGAGGGCAACCCAAGCAAGACGCGGTTGGGCACCGCAGAGCTGACTCTCTCCAATCTGGTGAAGCATACGTTCTCAGTTCGCGGCAGGACTGCCGCCAAAAGCCCTGCCGTCTTGACCCTCGCCGGCGACTCTCGCTGCTACCTGCTGGCATCCGGTCGGTATGCCGCCCCGGCAGGGCTCAATCTCGTTTTGGATGCCATTCCCAGGGCGGTGCCCCATAGGCGCGAACATGGAACCGCTTACGAGCACCCAGGGTGAGAAAGCGGCGTCAAGCCGCCGACAGTCCAAAGCCTGCCTGGCTGCGCCAAGACAGGC
>CAIZKT010000270.1:0-5171 GCA_903933565.1 uncultured Victivallales bacterium
AGGGGCGGACCATGCGACGTCGGCGTAAATGTAGGGCAGATAGCTCGCCCCTACAGGGCTCAAACCTATAACCGTCCTATTCCCAGGGCGTTGCCCTGGGCTGGTATTGCGGCGCGCCTTCAGCGCTCCAGACAGACTTCCTTATTGCACAGATCGCTTTTTTGGCGCTTCCGAGGCCTTGTTCCGCCGGGTTCTTGGCCGGTTGCAGGGGCACCGGTCCGAGCCTACATTAGCGCCCGCAACATAGCTAGTTTGGGGACTCTGTTCAAGAGACTCTGGAAAGGTGTCGGCCTGCCCTCATGCCGCCGTTGCTCAGCCAAGCTGTGGCCGCCGCCTACGATGCGGCTCAGGCCATTCTACGTCTGTATGGCGAGCCCGTGCTGGTCGAGTACAAGGATGACCGTTCGCCGCTCACCGCGGCAGACTCCGCCTCGCACCGGCTGATCCTGGCGGCGCTGCAGCAATCCACCGACGCGCTCCCCGTCTTGTCCGAGGAAAGCCGCAGTATCCCCTATGCCGAACGTTCGGCCTGGAGCCGCTTCTGGCTGGTCGATCCGCTCGACGGCACCAAAGAGTTCCTCAAACGCAATGGCGAGTTCACGGTCAACCTTGCCCTGATCGAGGACGGCCGAGTGATCCTGGGGGTGGTCCTGGCGCCGGTACTGAAGACCCTCTACGTCGGCGGGCGCGACCTGGGGGCCTTCCGAGCCGTCGAAGGACAGCACTATGGCTCACGTGCCGAGCTGATCGCTGGCAGCGCCGCGCCCGCCGCCGCCGGCTGGGAAGCGTTACCGCGCCCCGTCGCACGGCCAGCCGGAGATGTGCGCGTGGTCGCCTCGCGCTCCCATGAGAACGACGAGACCCGGGCCCTCATCGAGCGCTTGGCCGCTGAGCCTGGCCGCGTGTCGCTCGTTTCCATTGGCAGTTCCCTGAAGCTCTGCCTGGTGGCGGACGGCAGCGCCGACCTCTATCCGCGCCTGGGGCCCACCATGGAGTGGGATACCGCGGCGGCCCAGGCCGTGGTCGAGGGCGCGGGTGGCCTCGTCAGCGAATACCCGGCCGGCACCCCCCTGCGCTACAACAAGCCGAACTTGCTCAACCCGTATTTTGTCGCCTGCCGCCACGGCTGGCAGCCAGCACCCGGACCGGGCTGATGGGGACCATGGAACGCTACAGCCTGTCACACCTGAAACAGCTCGAAGCCGAGAGCATCCACATTATCCGCGAAGTGGCGGCGGAGTTCGCCAATCCGGTGATGCTCTACTCCATCGGCAAAGATTCGTCGGTCATGCTGCGCCTGGCCCAGAAGGCTTTCGGCCCGGGACCGATCCCCTTCCCTCTTATGCACATCGACACGCGCTGGAAGTTCCGCGAAATGATCGAGTTCCGCGACCGCATGGCGCGCGAGGTCGGCTTCCGTCTCCTGGTCTGGTGCAACCCGGAGGGCGTCGCCCAGAACATCAACCCCATCGACCACGGCAGCGAGAAGCACACTCAGATCATGAAGACCGAGGCCCTCAAGCAGGCCCTGGATCACTACGGCTTCGATGCCGCTTTTGGCGGCGCCCGGCGCGACGAGGAGAAGTCGCGTGCCAAGGAGCGCGTCTTCAGCTTCCGCAACCGCTTCCACCAGTGGGACCCAAAGAACCAGCGTCCGGAACTGTGGAACCTGTACAACACCAAGATCAGGAAGGGCGAGAGCATCCGCGTCTTCCCGCTCTCCAACTGGACCGAGCTGGATGTGTGGCTGTACATCCAGCGCGAGCACATCCCTATCGTGCCGCTGTACTTCGCCAAAGAACGTCCGGTCGTCGAACGCGACGGCGTGCTGATCCTGGTGGACGACGAACGGCTGCCGCTACGCCCCGGCGAACGACCGCAACTGCGGCAGGTACGCTTCCGCACCCTGGGCTGTTACCCGCTGACCGGGGCCATCGAGTCCGCCGCCGAGACGCTGTCGCAGATCGTGCAGGAGATGCTGCTGGCCACTACCTCGGAACGCCAGGGTCGGGTCATCGACTTCGACGGCGCGGCGTCGATGGAGGAGAAGAAGAAGGACGGCTACTTCTGAGGTCCGGCGGGGCGACCAGCGCCTCCGGCCTGTGGTCGCGGAGAGGGTAGACGATGGCACACGACGCACCCAGCGCGGCCCGGCCGCGGATGACCGTACCCGACGCCCAGCTCATCGAGCAGGACGTCGACGCCTACCTGCGCCAGCATGAGGAAAAGGACCTGCTGCGCTTCCTCACCTGCGGCAGCGTCGACGACGGCAAGTCCACTCTCATCGGCCGTCTCCTCTTCGACACCAAGATGATCTACGAGGACCAGCTTGCCGCCGTCATGAAGGACTCCCTCGTGCATGGCACCACGGGCACCGACTTCGATCCCGCCCTGCTCACCGATGGACTCAAGGCCGAACGCGAACAGGGCATCACCATCGATGTGGCCTACCGCTACTTCTCCACCAGCAAGCGTAAGTTCATCATCGCCGATACCCCCGGCCACGAGCAGTACACCCGCAACATGGCGACCGGCGCCTCGAACTGTGACCTGGCCATCGTGCTCATCGACGCCCGCAACGGCGTCACGGTCCAGACCAAACGGCACAGCTTTATCGTCTCTCTTCTCGGCATCCGGCATGTGGTCGTCGCGGTCAACAAGATGGACTTGGTGGGCTGGTCGGCGGCGGTGTTCGAGCAGATCCGGCGCGAGTACAACGACGTCGTCGCGCGCCTGGAATTCAGCGATATCCACTTCCTGCCCATGAGCGCCCTCCACGGCGACAACGTCGTCAATGCCAGCGTCCAGATGCCTTGGTATCAGGGTCCGACGCTGCTGCACCACCTCGAAAACGTCAACCTCGTCACCGACCGCAATCTCATCGACCTGCGCTTTCCGGTGCAGCTCGTGATCCGGCCCAATCTGGATTTCCGCGGCTTTGCCGGCACCGTCGCCTCGGGCGTCATCCGGGTCGGAGACGAGGTCATGGCACTGCCCTCGAAACGACTGTCGCGGGTGACCTCCATCCTCGATTTCGAGGGCCCCCTGGAACGGGCTTTTCCTCCGATGGCGGTGGCCGTCACCCTGGCCGACGAGATCGACCTCTCCCGCGGTGACATGCTGGTGCATGCCAACAACGTTCCCCGCAGCGGCACGGAGTTTGAGGCGATGCTGGTGTGGATGAGCGAGACGCCGGTGCGCGAGGGCGCTGCCTTCCTGATCAAACACACGACGAACACCCTGCCCGGCGCCCTCAACCAGATCCGTTACCGCGTCGATGTCAACACCATGCGCAAGCTGCCCCCGGATGAGAGCGGGCCGACGCTGCAACTCAACGACATCGCCCGGGTGCATATGACCTTGCACCGGCCCCTCGCCTTCGACCCCTACAACCGTAACCGTCAGACCGGGGCCTTCATCCTCATCGACCGCCTCAGTAATATCACCGTCGCCGCCGGCATGATCCTCGACCGTGCCGTCGAACGCGGGCGCCAAGCCGAAGCCGGCCAGCCCGTGAGCCAGAATATCAGCCAGGAAGACTCGCTGGTCCCCCCGGCTCAGCGTCAGGCACTGCTGCGCCAGCGCGGCGGCACGGTCTGGCTCACCGGACTGAGCGGCTCCGGCAAGAGTACCATCGCCCGCGAACTGGAGCGGCAACTCATCGTGGCTGGCCACCTGTGCTACGTCCTCGACGGTGATAACCTTCGGCACGGCCTGAACCGCGACCTGGGCTTCAGCGCCACAGACCGCACCGAGAACATCCGGCGCATCGCCGAGGTCGCCCGACTCTTCAACGAGGCCGGGGTTATCGTCATCACCGCCTTCATCTCCCCCTACCGTGAGGACCGGGCGCAAGCTCGCGCCATCGTCGGCAGCGAACGCTTCTTCGAGATCCATGTCAACACGGCGCTGGCGGTGTGCGAGTCACGCGATCCTAAGGGTCTGTACCGGAAAGCCCGGGCCGGCCAAATCCCGCAGTTCACCGGCATCTCGGCGCCCTACGAGCCACCCGAAGAACCCGCGCTTGTCCTCGACACGGCAACCCTCTCACCCGCCGACAGCGCCGCGCGGCTCACGGCGGCCATCGCCGAACTGCTGGTGCTGCCCCCTGGATCGTGAGTCGTTACATGCAAGACCAAAAACCAGTGAAGGTCTCGGTGGTGACGCCCGTCCTGAATGGCGCGCGGTTCCTCCGCGAGACCGTCGAGAGCGTCCTCTGCCAGGAGGGCGATTTCGAGCTGGAGTACATCATCCGCGACGGCGGTTCCACGGACGGGACCCTCGATCTCCTGAAGGCCTACCAGGACCGTTGCCTGATCTGCTCGGCCCGGGATGGCTCGCCACGGCAGGCCATCAACACCGGCATGCAGCAGGCCACCGGCACGATCTGCGGCTGGCTGAACGCGGACGACCTCCTGGAGCCGGGAGCGCTGCAAACGGTCGTGACGGCCATGGCCGCACACCCCCGCCGCTCCTGGTGCTACGGCCGCTGTTGCATCGTCGACGAGAACGGCCAGACGATCCGCAAAGCCATCACCGGCTACAAGAACCTGCTGGGGTTGGTCTACAGCCGCAACCTCCTGCTGACCGAGAACTACATCAACCAGCCAGCCACCTTCTGGACGCATGAACTCTGGAATGAGATCGGCGGCATTCAGGGCTCGCAGAAAGCCTGTTTCGACTATGAGTTGTGGCTGAAGATGGGCGCGCGCTCCAGGCCGGTCGTGATCCGTCGCTACCTCGCCCGCTTCCGGCGCCACCCCAGCTCCATTAGTGAGAACTGCTACCCCCAACAATTCCGCGAAGAATTGGCCATCGCGGCCCGCTACGGCAAGTGGCCGCACGTCTGGCTGCATTACCTCACCATGCGCAAGATCACCCTGATCTACGGCCTGCTGAACCGGCGCGCCAAGAGGGGTGAGGCGTGAGAAACGGCGAAGAAATCGCCGCTATCCTCGACGTGGTTGCCTGAAGCCCGCGCTGCCAAGGACCCGCCGGGGCCGGGTTCGCGGTAGCCGCCGTCGGCAAGACCCGATACGGCGGAAGCCCCGGCAGAGCCGGTGCGGACCGCCGACCTCCAGGCGGTCCGCCACGTTCCGGGCGGACCGGAAGGGAACCGCGTCTAACCCTGGAGCCCGCGATGCCAAGGACCCGCCGGGGCCGGGTTCGCG
>CAIZKT010000271.1:0-9383 GCA_903933565.1 uncultured Victivallales bacterium
AAAATCATTGAGTTTTTGGGTTGGTGTGATGATGCCGAAGTTCGGGTTGTGACGCTGTGGTTGCTATCTACTGATAACTTCAAAAGAAGCTCTGATGAGATTGAAGAGCTCCTCAAAATTATTGGCGACACCGTCGATGAATTAGCGGCAACGGGTCGTTGGAATATTAAAGCTGTGGGCGCGCTAGGTAATCCGGGCGTCGGCCGTGCCCGAGTCCTCGGCGCCCAACTGCAAGGGCGCGGCCATCTCGTAGATGCCGGCGCTGAGCCACACCGTGACCCCGCCAGCGGGCAGGCCACCGGCAGCCTTGAGCGCGCGGATGCGGTCCCGGGCCCCGGTGAGCGTCGCCAGCGGCCCGTCCGCACCCTGCACCACGGGCGCGCCGCCGGCGCGGGCGTCGGCCCCGCCCGGGGCAACGTACAGATCGAGTCCGGCAGCGCCTGACATGGCAAGGCCCCCCAGAAAGAAGAGCGCGGTGCAAGACAGGGTCCTCAAGCGGGCGCGGCAAGAGCTGCTGACTGACATATCCGTCCTCCTCGTTCTGGACTGCGGCGTAACGCCGACTCGGCTCTCCCGCCGCGCTCCGGTGTCCGTGGCAAGACTTGAGTTGCTTGTGGCAAAGCGTATAGTCTGAGTATACATGTAGGAGTTGCCTGATGGAAGCAAGCGTGGTCGATCTCAGGTACCGGATGAAGGACGTGCTCAAGGCGTTGGAGCGCCGTGAGGACGTCAGCATCCTCTACCGTGGCAAAGTCAAGGGCACGATCCGGCCGGTGCTGCCGCCGGGCGCCGCCAGGGTTCGAGACCAGGCGTTCTTCAGCATGTGCCCGGACGCCCCCTCCGTCGACGCGCAGATGGCGGAGCTTCGGGGAGGACGGTGCTGTGCTGTTTGATACCGATATCTTCATCTGGATTCAGCGCGGCGACACTCGGGCCGCCGACCTCGTGGATCAGGAGGGTGAGCGCCTGCTGTCCGTCCTAACCTACATGGAACTGCTTCAGGGCGCCAGAGACAAGCGACAACATCGGTACGTTGTCGACTTCCTGAGAAACCTTGGTTTCCAGACCCTCCCTTTGACCGAGAATATCGGGCACCGCGCCGCCATCTACGTCGAGGAGTACTCGCTCTCGCACGGGCTCAGAGCCGCGGATGCCATCATCGCCGCGACCGCAACCGAGAGCGGGTTGGTTCTGTGCTCCGGGAACGCCAAGCATTTCGCGCCGATCAGGGAACTCAAACTGAGAGTCTTTGCAGCGCCCTGAGGCTCCGGCCAGCAGGGGGCCTGGGGCGCAGCGCGAGCTATGGTGTACGACGCCGTGTACGACCGGGCGAGAGGGAGAATCGAATGAGCGACCAGACGCAGGACTTCCCGGGGTGCGGACATGCCAGTAACGGGTTCAGGAGACCACTCCTGGCTCGAGCCTGCGCTATCCTCGCCTGCTGGCTCGTGCCCTACTGCATCCAGGCCCAGCCGCAGGCGCTTCCCTGGTGGAAACAGGCCGTGGTCCCGATGGTCGGCCCCTTCAACAAGGACTCCGGGCCGACTGGCATCTCGACCGACCAGATCCTGCAAGATTTCCAGCCTGAGGTCGCGGAGTGGAGTTGTCTGCCCCTGCTGAAGGATCATCCTCTCGTCCCGCGCGCCATCCGCGGCGGACTCGAGTACCAGGAGTTCCCGCAGAGTCCGGTCCACGACCTCAAGCTCTGGCTCGACAAGTTCGGCGTGTCGTATGAGCCCACCGAGGCCAACGGCGTGGCGCTGCCCAGCGGCGGCAAGATCAGTGACTTCAAGTACGGCAGTGAGAATGCGAACTCCCTGCACTACATGTGTCACAACGCGCCGCGCTGGCATGAGTTCCACCGCGATTCGATCCTGCGTGCCGCCCTGGATCCGGCCGTCTCGCTGGTGCGACAGGACAACATTGGCGGCCCGTCTGGCCTGGGTTCGGACAACGGGGGCTGGTGCGCCTGCTGCCTGGCGGGGTTCAAGGCGCGGCTGCAAGGCCTTCCTGCCGAACGGCTGAAGGCGATGGGGATCACGGACCTCGCTGCCCTCGATCCCCGCGCTTACCTGCAGGCTGCCCTGAAGCAGCCCCCCGCGGCACGCCTCGAAGACCCGGTGGTGCGCGAGTACGTGCGTTTCCTGCTGGCGTCCAACCTGAACCTGTGGAAAGACGAAGTGGCGGCCTCGCACGCGGCCCGGCCTGAGGTCCCCATCTGCGGCAACCAAGGCTCGACCGGCCCGCAGCCCTACCCCTATGTGCTGTTGTCCGATGCCGGCGACCTGATCTTCCTGGAAAACAGCAACCGCGCCTTCACCCGGAATCCGAACAGCCTGTGGTACGCCCTCAACCTCGCCGGGGGTCGGCACGGTAAGCCGGCCTGGATCTGGGACTTCGGCAGCGCCGAGTTCATGGCTCAGGTGGCGGGCTCGCAGGTCTTCGTGGCCGAGTGCTATGTCAACGGTGCCGTCCCGTACTACGAACTCAACAACCTCGCCTGCGACGCGCAGAAGGGCTACCACAGTATCCCCATGAGCGTGCCGACCTATACGGCGCTGGCGACCTACGCCCGCTTTGCTCGCCAGCACCGCGACCTGCTCACCGGCAACTATGCCGCCGCGACGCCGGTGGCGCTGCTCTACTCGGTGCCCTCGTTTGCCCCACGCTACTGCGGCGCGGTGGCACTGGGGAATAACGTCCCCACGACCCAGGCGGCTAGCAACCACTTCAGCGGCCTGGCGCGGGCGCTCGAGGCGGCCCACATCCCCTACAACGTCGAGGTGCTGGGCGACCAGGAGTTGTGGCCAGACCCTGATCTCGAGGCCCGTCTGGCGCGCTACCGCTTGCTTCTCTGCCCGGACCTTCAAGCGCTGTCCGAGCCGCAACTCGAGAGTCTGCGCAGCTTCCAGGCGTCCGGCGGTCGGCTGCTCATCTCTGGAGGGTTCGCCAACCGCGACGAGGGCTTCAACCCACGGCCGCAGCCCGCCGGCGCCGACCTCGAGGCGAGTCCGCGCACCGTCCGCCTCACGGACGAGCCCTTGCAGTTCCTGAACGCCAACGCCGTCAGCGAGAGCCGCGGCGCCTCGCAGACGGTGCAGCTCAATCAGACCGTGGCGAAGCCACTGGTCATCCGCGGCTGGAGCAAGGCTGAGGAGGTCTCCGGGCCCAGCGACAATGAGTACTCGCTGTGGGTGGACCTCACCTATGACGATGGCAGCCCACTCTGGGCGCAGGTCGCGCCCTTCAAGGCCGGGACGCATGGCTGGCAGGAGTCGGAGTTCACCCTTTACCCGGCCAAGCCGGTCACCGCCGCGACGGTTCACGCGATCTTCCGCTACCACAGCGGCAAGGCCTGGTTCGACGATGTCTTCTTTGGCGAGGTGGGCAGCGACCGGAATCTGCTGCAGAATCCCGGTTTCGAGGCGGCCGACGCCGCGCAGGCGAGCGCCTGGAAGGCCTCCCTCGGCTGGCAGCAGACGGCGGCGGGTTACACCCCCGACCCGGCCACGGCACACTCGGGCACCCGCAGCATCCTATCCGCTATCCCCAAGCCCTCCGCCGAGTCACCGGTGAAACGGGAGCTGCTCAAGCGGCTCGAACAGGCGCTGCTCGGGGTGTCCCGGCTGGAGACCAACGCCCCGGCCCCGACCCAGTTGCGCCCCTACCTCCACGGCAAGCAGACGCTCATACAGTTGCTCAATCTCGATATCGACGCCGACCGGGACGAGATGCGCCCGGTGGGGCCCTTCTGGGTGAAGGTGCCGCTGCCGCCCGGGACCTCGGCTCTGGACGGAGAGGTCGTGCTGCACCCTGCCGACGGTGACCAGGCCGAGGTGAAGCTGGCGGCGGTCGTGAAGGATGGGCGGGTCGAGTTCCAGGTGCCGGGCCTGCGGATCTGGAGCCTGGTGACCTTCACCGCCAAGTAATCGGGCTGTACATTGTCTCGCGGAAACTCCGTGCCTAGCCGTTTGGCCGCGGATCGGCCTGATACCAGTCCGCATTCAGGATGGTTGTCATCTCGCCAAGACGCAGAGATCGCCAAGAAGATAGTAGAGGATCTTGCAGAACCCTCGGCTCACCAGCCTCTCGCCTGGAGCCGGCGGTCCGCACCGGCACTGCCGGGGCTTCCGCCGTACCTGGGGGTCTTGCAGACGGCGGGCACCGCGAACCCGCCCGGAACGGGCCATGGCATCGCGGGCTCCAGGGCCAGATGCGGGGTTCTGCTAGAGCCTCAGTAACCAGAGGATACTGATACCCATGAATGATCAACGCGCACGAGGAATCAGGACGCGCTGGAGTATGGCGGTGGCGGCGGGCGCCGCCGCGGTGGTCGGCGCGGCGGGCACGCCGGATCTCACCTCTGCCGACCCGGCGGTGCGGCGGGCAGCGGTCCTCGAACTCAGCCAAGGGCACTCGGAGGAAGCCCTCCGCCACCTGACCAATATGCTGAACGACCCGAACGCCGTGGTCCGGCGCACTGCCGCGCGCGGCCTGCGCGACCTCGGCAAACCGTCCGTCCAGGTCCTGACCACGGCGCTCAGCCACGCCGACTCCGAGGTCCGCATGATCGCCTTCCTCGGGCTCAACGACCAGAATGCCCTCACCCTCGAGCGTCTGGGCGTGGCTCTGAAGGATAAGGAAAACGTCGCCATGCGGCAGTGTGCCGCCGAGATCCTGGCCCGGATGCCGCTGGATGACACGACCCGCGCGCTGCTGCAAGCGGCCAGCAAAGACGAATCCGATGCTGTGCGAGAGGCCGCCTCCAAGGCGCTTTTCCCGTTCCCATTCTTCCGTAAAATCGAGTCGGTTCGCGACCACGTCGACAACCTCGTCAGAGTGGCGCAGACGATCGCGCTGCCCACGGACGGCTGGCGGCTGAAGTTCGACCCACAGCAGAACGGCCACGTCGAGAAGTGGTTCGACCCCGGGCTGCCGGACAGCGACTGGATCGCCGTCAGCATCGGCAAGTTCTGGGACGACTTCGGCTTCAAGGGCAAAGCCGGTATCGGCTGGTATCGCGGTCGGGTCACGCTGCCGGAGAAGCCGGTGCTCAACGCCGTCGAGCTGTGCTTCGACGCTGTGGACGAGACCGCCTGGGTCTGGGTCAACGGTGAGTACGCCGGTCAGCACGACATCGGGCCCAATGGCTGGGACGTGCCGTTCGGTCTGGACGTCACGCCCTTCCTGAAGTGGGGCCAGGAGAACCAGGTTACCGTGCGGGTCCTGAACACGGCCCAGGCGGGCGGCATCTGGAAGCCGGTGCGGCTGGACGTGCTCAGGATCGGGAACTGACGAGGGGCGCGATAGGAGATACCATGAAGATACGCAGTGACGTCCGCCTGACCGTGGCTGGGGTAGTGGCCGGGTTGGCACTGGGCCTGGCGGCAGGGGCCCAGGACCCCGAGGTGCAATCCTGGCAACAGCCCTACGCTGGGGCCGAGGCCAGCGGGCCGACCGTGCTCGGGCTCTGGCAGTTCCAGCCTGGCACCGAGGCCGAGGACAACTCGGGCAATGGGCATGCCCTCAAGCTCCGGGGTAGCGGCGCCTTCGCCCTGGATGGCCGGTTTGGGTCGTGTCTGGAGTCGTTTGGCCCGGGCGACACTGACAAGGCCAGCGGGGCCGAGGTGCGCGGCAGCGAGAAGCTCACCCCACCCGGCGCCTTCACCCTCGAGCTGTGGATCAAGCCCAAACCGGAGCTGGCGACCCAGCCGCGGTCGGCCTGGCTCCTCGACAAGATGTACGTCAACTACAAACACAAGGACCCCACCCAGGAATGCCAGCGTGATTACGGACTGACTCTCGGTGCCGCGGTCGACGGGCAGCGCACCCTACAGGCGTACCTGGGCTTCGGCACCGCCATCGAGACCTGTACCTCCAGGCCCTTGCGCTTTGAGCCGGGCGTCTGGCGCCACCTCGCTTTCGCCTACGATGGCGCCGGCACGGGAACGTTTTACTGCGACGGCGCCGCGGTCGGTGGTGGCACGTTCCCGGACCGCCAGGGCGTCACCCCCGGCACGCGCGCCCTGGTCATCGGCGACCGTTTCGGCAGCAGCCAAGGCGGTTTCCCCGGCTTCATCTCGCAGGTACGGCTCAGCAATACCGCCATCCGCTTCTACTCCGGTACCCTCGGTCTGGCCGCCTCTGGCCGCACCGTGTTCGTCCGCATGGAGAAGGAGGCCCGGGTCGAATGGACCGTGACCAGCAACCGCAGCACGCCTCTGAGCGGCGCCAGGCTGATCCTGGCGCTCGAGGGTTGCCCCGAGCAACAGGTGGCCCTGCCGGCTCTCGCCGTCGGCGCCAGCCACACCCTCGAGCTGCCGGTGGACACCCGTGGCCGGCCTGGCACCTACCTTCTGAAGGCACGCGCCGAAGGGGCCGACGGCAAGGCCTTGGCCGACGCGGTCAGTTTTCCGCTGACCCTCGTCGCTCGCCCCTTGCCGCGGCGCCTGCCGGTCGTCATGTGGGGCGGTCCGAGCCTCACGGACGACAAGGGCCTGGCCCTGCTGAAGAAGATCGGCTTTACGCACAGCCTCAGCGGACCGCCGGTTGACCACGCCCGGATCTGGAAGGACGGCAAGCCGGGGCCGGCTGCCGACCAGGGCGCCGTCGAGAGCTACCGACGGCTCCTGGACCGCGCTCTGGCCAACGGCATCAGTGTGGCCGCCTACCCCGGTCCGGGCCGTTGGCTCGACTCGCAGGATGGGATGAAGCGCGTCGACCGCGCCGGCAAGGTGTACGAGGGCAAGTCGGTGCAGGAGAATATCTGCGGTAACTCCCCGGGCGCCCAGGAGTTCTGCTACAACGTCGGGGCCTCGATCGCCCAGAGCTTCGGCGCCTACCCGGGGCTGCAGGCGGCCCTGATCCATTCCGAGGTGCGCGACAACTCGCAGGTCTGCTTCCACGAGTGGGACCGGGCCGAGTTCCGCCGCGCTGCCGGGTTCGACATCCCGGACCAGGTCTACGCCAAGAACGGGGTCAGCTACCGCGCCCTGAAAGACTTTCCCCTCGATCGGGTGATCGCGGACGACGACCCCCTGCTCGCCTACTACCGCTGGTTCTGGAAGAACGGCGACGGCTGGAACCCGCTGCACTCAGCCGTGCATCGCGGGCTGAAGTCCACCGGCCGCAACGACCTCTGGACCTGGTTTGACCCGGCTGTGCGCGTCCCGAGCACCTACGGCAGCGGCGGCGAGGTTGACGTCGTCTCGCAGTGGACCTACTCCTACCCGGACCCGGTCAAGATCGGGCTGGCCACCGATGAGCTCTTCGCCATGGCGGCCGGCGCCAAGCAGCCGCAGCAGGTCATGAAGATGACCCAGATCATCTGGTACCGCTCCGGTACGGCGCCGAAGCCGAAACCCGGCGAGGAGAGCAAGAGCCCCAAGGCCACCTGGCAGGAGAGCGAGCCCGACGCTGACTTCATCACCATCTCCCCGGACCACCTGCGCGAAGCGTTCTGGTGCAAGCTGGCCCGCCCGATCCAAGGCATCATGTACCACGGCTGGGAGTCGCTGGTGCCGACCGGCTCCAAGGGTGGGTACCGCTTCACCAACCCCGAAACCCAGGCGGTGCTCGGCCAACTGGCCCGGGACGTGATCCAGCCGCTGGGACCAGCCCTGTTGCAGGTGCCCGACCGCCAGAGCGACGTCGGCTACCTGGAGAGTTTCAGCTCGCAGATCTTTGCCGGCAAGGGCTCCTGGGGCTGGGGTGGCGCCGACACGTACCTGATTCTCCTGTACGCGGAACTGCAGCCGCAGGTCCTCTACGACGAAACCATCAGCGCCCGCGGCCTGGATGGATTCAAGGTGCTGGTACTGGCCGATTGCGACGTGCTGACCCGGACGGTAGCCACCAAGATCCAGGAGTTCCAGCGCCGGGGTGGCCTGGTCGTGGCCGACGAGTTCCTGACCCCGGCCATCGTGCCGGACATCCGGCTGAGGAGTTACAGGCGTACGGGCAAGGCCGACCTCGACAAGGCTGCCATCCTGGAGCAGGCTGCGGCCTTGCGCCAGGATCTCGACCCCTTCTACCGCCGCTACGCGGACGCCTCGACCCCCGAGGTCATCACTCGAGTCCGGAGCTATGGCAGCACGGATTACCTCTTTGCCGCCAACGACCGGCGCGAGTACGGCGATTACGTGGGCCAGTACGGGCTGGTGATGGAGAAGGGCCTGCCGACCACGGCCACGCTGACGCTGAACCGCACGTCAGGCAGCGTCTACGACCTCACGGCAGGCAAGGCGCTCACGGCCACCGCCAGCGCCGGCACTCTCAGGATCGAACGCGAGTTCGGCCCAGGCGGCGGGACCGTTCTCATGGTCACCGCGCGGCCCATCGCCGGAGTCAGGCTCACCCTCCCGGAGCAGGCCCAACTGGGCGGCGCGGTCACCTGTGAAGTCGCCATCGTCGACGCCGACGGCAAGCCCCTCGAGGCCGTCGTGCCGGTGCGGCTGGATGTCCTCGACGCCGAGGGCAAGACGGCGGAGTTCAGCGGCTTCTACGGCGCCAAAGACGGGCGCTTCACGGTCACGCTTGACCTCGCCGCCAATGACCCGACCGGCAAGTGGCAGATCCGGGCCACGGAACTGGCCTCCGGCCAAACCGCGGAACGCGGGCTCAAGGTGAACCGCTGACCACCGGCCAGGTTGGCCGTTCAGGCACAGGGACCATCGAAGCCTTCTTCGTCGGACTTTCGCTTCGGCAGGATGGCCCGGTAGAAAAGATCCAGGAAGCAGACTCCTGTCAGACCCGCAAAGATCATCATGATGCCGCACAGCCAGATCAATGGCCGACACCAAAGCAGACCGATGATCAGCATGACCCCAATCGTGGTTCGCGTGAAACTGACCGGTCGCATGTCATCGCCTCACAGTGGCCGTGGAGTCTCACCTGCGTGGCCGTTGTGGACCCAGCGGATAGACGACACCCAAAACACACTTCTTAGACTAAGGACCATAATCCCCATCGTATTACTATCTTTAGGGTGACTTTAGCACGTGTAGGGGTCCTGTCAAGCGGCGGTGGAGCCAGGGGGGCGCCCGTCCGCCTTGGGCGCAGGTCAGTTCCGTAGGGGTTTGCTGGTCTGAGAACCGCAGAGGGTCGAGGGCCTACCCGCCGTGGTGGGTCGAGAGACGAGTGTCCGCAGTCCCCCCCGTCGATTCGATCCCGATTTCAATCTCGATCCGCCATCCCATCGCTACCGTTTCGCGGCGGTACCCCCAGCCGCGGAAGTCGCGGGTTCGCCTCTGCCTCTTCAGCCCCGAAGGGGCGCCATCCCTTCTGCCTCTTCAGCCCCGAAGGGGCGCCATCCCTTCTGCCTCTTCAGCCCCGAAGGGGCGCCATCCCTTCTGCCTCTTCAGCCCCGAAGGGGCGCCATCCCT
>CAIZKT010000272.1:0-15991 GCA_903933565.1 uncultured Victivallales bacterium
AGATGGCTCGCCCCTACAGGGCTCAAACCCATAACCATTCTATTCCCAGGGCGTTGCCCTGGGCTGGTATGGCAGCGCGCCTTCAGCGCTTCAGACGGACTCTCTTATTGCACAGGTCGAAAAAAACCACGACAGCGCGTAGTCGAGGGTGGCCGAAAGGTGAGCGGAGAGACCTCTCCTGCCATTTCAGCCGACTCTCCGCTTCCCCGCTTCGGCACGATTCCGGCAGCGCTGCTGATCCACTCTGATTTGGGCGTCGTACCTCACCCATTGCAGGCAAGAGGTCGCCTGCGGCGGTTGCCGGTATTACGGTTGGGCTGGCGGCCTGCCAGCGGAGCACCCTGATGATAGTTCGTCCTGCCACAAGGTTGTACGTACATGTCCCTTTTTGTCGGGTGAAATGTGCCTACTGCGCCTTTTACTCCGAGGCCTTATCGTCATCGGCCCGCGTGGGGCAGTACCTGCAGGCGATCGAAGCGGAGTTCAGGCGCGCCGCACCACACGTCGGCCGACTCGACAGCGTCTTCATCGGCGGCGGAACCCCGACCCTCCTGGGCGCCCGCGACCTGGGCCGCCTCCTGGGCTTGGTGCGGCAGCACTTCTGGGTGTCCGCCCAGACCGAGTACACGGTGGAAGCCAACCCGGACACGCTGGACTCCGCCGTGGTGGACGCCCTGGTCGCGGGCGGGGTCAACCGCGTCAGCCTGGGCGTGCAGTCGTTCTGGCCGGAGCTTCGGCAGACGCTTGGTCGCCATGGCGATGCTGGGTGCGTCCCCGCCGCCATCGCCGCGCTGCGCGGGGTCGGCATCAGACGCGTGAACGCCGACCTGATGTACCACATCCCCGGTCAGACGGTGGACCTGTGGACTGCCGACCTGAGCCAGGTGCTCGACCTCGGGATCACGCATCTCTCAGCCTATGCGCTCACGGTGGAAGAAGGCACCCGGCTGGCCGCCGCAGCCTTGCCGCAGGTCGACGAGGACCTCTTCGAGGCTATGTGGCAGACCTGTGAGGGTATGTCCGCCGCCTACGGCTTGCGGCGCTACGAAGTGAGCAACTTTGCGTGTCCAGGCGACGAGTGCCAACACAATCTCGGCATCTGGTACGGGGATGCCTACGTGGGCTGCGGCCCCGCGGCCGCCAGCTTTGACGGAGTCAGGCGCTGGACCCATCCCCGAAGCCTCGACCTCTGGCTGGCCGGAGCCGCGCCCGAGATAGACGACATCCCTCCTGTCGCACGCGCCGCAGAAATCCTGGCCTTTGGCTTGCGGACCGTGGCCGGCTGGGACCTGGCTCGCTTCCGTCAGGTGACGGGCCTGGACCCCGACCAGATCTGCCCCGGCGTGGTCGATGCCCTGGTGGACGTCGGGCTGCTGCAACGTGCTGACGGTAGGCTTCGACCGACGCCAGCCGGACTGCTCCTGAACGACGCGGTAGCCGAGCGCATCATCTTGCTCCCGGACTCCTGACTGCGACAACTGGGCCGGCTTGCTCCTGCCGACATCGACAGCTCAGCGGTTGCGCGCGTGCAAGCTCTGGTGTACAATGGCGATACGGTTGGCGCAACCGCGGTTTCCTGGAGTGCCTTTTCCAGTTCCACCGCCCCGGCCGACAGCGGGACGCGCCGAATCCGTCGCCACTAGCGCTGCGACACGCGCAGTTCCTTGTGACTGAACAGGTGCCCTGTTGGTGGATGAGATCGTGTCGGGATTCCGCGCCTTACGCCTCGCCGTGGTTCGGCAGAGCCGATGGGCCCGTGGGTTGGCGAGCGTCAGGCCGCCTTACGCCGAGGGGAGACATGCATCCGCAGATCAAACGCGGCGACCTGCTGATTGCCAGCACCTCGCTCTTGGACCCTAACTTTGCGCGTACGGTCGTGCTGGTATGCGACCATAGCGATACCGATGGCACCTTTGGTCTGGTCCTCAACCGCCCGGTCCCGGTGCCTGCCGACGTGAAGGAATCACTGCCCTTTGAGATCGAGTGCATCTACCGGGGCGGCCCGGTACGCCTGGAAGCCATGCAGGTGATCCATCCGTACGGCGAGCAGATTCCCCAGTGCTTGCAGGTGCTGCCGGGGGTGTGGATCGGGGGCGACTTCGACGTCCTCTGCCGCGGTTTCCGCGAAGGCACGATGGACCCGCAGGCCTGCCGCTTCTGCCTTGGCTACGCCGGCTGGGCTGGCGGGCAACTCGCTGAGGAGTTCAACCAGGAGGCGTGGCTGCACGCCGCGAGCTCCCCAGCGCTGATCTATGAGACGCCCGCGGATAAGGTGTGGGCCAGGGCGGTGCGGCAGTATGGCCGCTCCCATGCGCTTTTCCGTTTCTTTCCGGATGACCCGAACTGCAACTGAGGTCCCCGACGGGGTGTCAGTTGTGAGGCGGGCACTGAACGAGTATGGTGTGCGCATGGAAGGCCCACAAGAGACCGGAGAGTCTGTCAACCTGGCGGGTGAACCGTACATGAAGTATGCCAAGCACATCCTCCAAAACGCCAGCCTGACCGGCTTTCTTCTGTTCTGTGCCGGGACCCGGTTGGCGGCCAAGGCGGCGGCCCAGGCGGCGCCCGAGGCGGCGCCACAGGCAGTCACCGAACTGCGCAACAACCGCATCTACGTGCATTCCATCGTGCCGCTGACCGGCGCCTCGGTACGCAATGTCGAGTCGGTGGACTGGTCTGCCAAAAACAACCTTTTGCTCTTCGACAAACGCGGGCTGAACCAGTACTACAACATCTTCTCGATCACCTCAGAGGGGTTCCGCCTCAGCGCTCTGACCTTGGAGCGGGGCGGTGGGGCGACGGAACTCCACAATTGCAGTCCGTCGTGGCATCCCGGGGGCAGGTACTTCGTCTTCTCCGGAGAGAACCGCGGCAGCACAGACAATCACCGTTCTGGCCCCGGCTGTGGCTGGCACTGCAACGTCTGGGTCAGCGACCGGGAGGGCAGTCAGTTCTGGCAACTCACCGACCTGCCCACCCGCTATAACACCCCCCGAGGCGCCACCATGCCGGTGTTTAGTCCGGACGGAAAAATGCTGTTCTGGACCGGCTTTACGGGCAAGGATGCGCCGACCACGCCCTACGAGCGGCGCGACCTGCATCTCGCTGATTTCAGCCTCGAAAACGGGGTCCCGTCCATCGCCAACGAGCAGGTTTTTCAGCCCGGACGCCGTAAAGAATTCTACGAGAGTTATGGCTTCAGCCCGGATGGCAGCCGACTGCTGTTTGCGGCCAACCTGGAGGACGGGCAGCCTTGGTACTGCATGGACATCTGCACCTTGGTCCGCGGCGAGAGCGAGCCCGTGGTTCTGGCCCCCAACGCGGGTGGCTGGGATCGCTATGCGGTCTACTCGCCGGACGGGAAGAAGATTCTCTGGTCCAGCAGTCGCACCTTCAACGTGCCCTTTCTCGGCCCGGGCGGAACCGCCTGGACCAAGTACCTGCGCTCGGAACTATGGATCATGGACGCCGACGGCAATAACCCCCGGCAGTTGACGTTCTTCAATCGGCCCGGCGCCCCGGAGTTTAATGGTCGCCGGGCGTTTGTGGGGGACCTGTCATGGGGACCTGACGGTTCCCGGTTGGCCCTCATCCTCCACCGCGAGACGCGCAACTTCGACGTGGAGAGCCAGGTTTTTCTGGTGACTCTCGGCAAGGACACTCCCGCCGCGGCCAAGGCGGTCCAGGCGCCTGCTGAGGAGCGCCCCGAAGCCGCTCCAGCTCCAGCCCCAGCCCCGCCGGGGCGCGCCGAGAAGAGTGCGCCGAAGGGACCCGCCGACGCGCCGACCGCGCCGCGCTGGTGATGGCGGGCGGACTCCGCGCCCGCAAGTTAGCGCTCCACGCCACTGGCCTGGGACGGGTTGCCGAGGGGGATGCGGGGGACCCCTCAGAGCGCCTCGAGTAACCGCCGTAACCGGCGACCGTACTCGATGTAGTTGCGGCAGCGCACTTCCGCCTCGGACTGCACCGCGGCATCGTGGAACACGACCGCCAGGTGGGGTTCGATGGAGATGCCCCCGTCATAGCCTCGTTTGAGCAGGTCCGCCAGTATCTCCGGCACGTCGCCGTGCCCCTCGCCGGCAAAGGTGAAGCGCGTCTTACCGGTGGCAGCGTCCCAGATACCGTCTTTGATATGGACGTAGGCGACGTGTTCGCGCACCTGGCTGTAGAAGGTATAGGACGACTGCTTCGGATACGGCGCCGGCTTGCTGAGATCGTCACTGAATACCGGGTTCCCAGTGTCAAATACCAGCTTCAGTCCAGGCACATTCTCCAGCAACCGCAGCGTGTAGGTGTAGCCCATGCCGCCGTAGTTCATGCAGTTCTCATGCACCGGCGTGAGCCCGGCGTCGGCAAACAGGCGCTGCAATTCGCGCACTCGCCGGAAGCGTTCCTCGGCCATCTGGTCTTCCGGGCCGCGGTCCTTCAGCACGGCAAAGCTCATGATGCGCACCAGCTTCGTGCCCAGGCGTTGCATGCGTGGGATGGCTCGTTGGGCTTCGGCGAGCGAGGCATCGAATGGAGCGGTGATCTGTTTGCCCCAGTTGGCGATGGTCGAGCCAAAGCAGTTGACCCGGATGCCGGCGTCCGCCAACTTGCCGCAGACACGGTCAAATTCCGCCTCGGGCAAGTCATGGATGTTCGTCCCGCCGAGGTTCCGCGCTTCGATGCAGGACCAGCCCAGCTCCTGCGTCGCCCGGATCTGGGTGTCCAGATCGGCCCCGGCCTCGTCGGCAAAGCCGGTGAAATAACCCGTGAAGTCCATGCTCGCCACCCCGCGTTCGTCAGCCCATACGGTCGGCCAGAATGCGCTCGACCACAGCCATGGTGCGCACCGATTTCTGGAACGAAGACTGCGTCAGGCCAGGGTCCTTGGCCCGCACCGCCTCGATGAACTCGCGGCTTTCGTCATAGAAGCCCAGCACCCGGAAGGGCTTGTCTGAGCCGGCCGCTTCGACCGCAGTCAGGGTCACCCCCTGCGGATGCTCGGGATCGAAGTAGGTGCCCTGGTTCTCGATATCGATGACGGCGCAGCAATTCTGTCCGTGCAGGTGTACCGAGAGGTGCCGTCGCCCCGAGTTCCAGGTGGCGCTGAAGAAGCCGCTGGTGCCATTGGCGAAGCGCATCAGGGCGTTGTATTTCACGTTCTGATCCGTGTATGACTGCCGCGACACGCTGGCGATCTCCGGCATGGAGGCGTCCCCGAACCACAGGGCCGTGTCCACCATGTGGATGGCGTCGCAGGTCAGGATGTCAATGCGGCCCTTGTAGTACAGCCCGCCCGTCGGCGAGGGTTTGATGAACTCACTGAAGAACTGGTCGATGGGGCCCCGCTTCTCGATCCGTTGACGCAAGGCCTTGACCAGCGGTACATGCTTGCGCTGGAAGCCGATCTGGGTGATGCAGCCGTTCTTCTCCGCCAGCGCGGCCAGGACCTTGGTCTGGAAGGTCGTCACCGTGGGCGGCTTCTCGGAGAAGGTATGCAGCCCGCGCCCCAGGCAGTCCGCCAGGAGGTCGAAGCTGTCCTGAGGCGGCATGACGACGTAGACCGCGTCGAAGGTCTCCTTCTCCAGCATCTCTTTATAGTTGGTGTAAACGCTCGGGATGTTGAACGTCTTGGCATTGCGTTGAGCCCGCTCGGGGATCAGGTCGCACACCGCCTTGAGGCGGACGTCAGGCATGTCGGCCAGCGCCGGGTAGTGGAACATCGTCGACAGACTGCCCGCCCCGATGAAGACAAGGTCGATCGTGTCTTTGGCCATCTGCAGCGCCTCCGTGATAGAGAGTGTGTCCAGCGCCTGGTCGGCATCCGGCGCAACTATAGCCACCCAGGCCAGGATTGCGCCAGGCGGCGGCGGCGGGTATGGTACCCCGCGTGCTGACCGCGAATATTCTTTGGAGATGCTCCTATGGCGAACCTTCGTTCCTGGACCCTGACCGATGTCGCGCAACGGGTCTTTGTCGACCGCCTCGACCTGAATCCGAGCGTGGTGGCGGTGCCGTCCGAGGTCCCCTGGGCCGTCCGTAAGCGGACTCTGCACGGCGGGCTCTGTGAGGGGGTGGACATTATTGAGGTGGACAACGGCGCGCTGTCGTTCACCCTGGTGCCAACCCGCGGCATGGGGCTGTGGCGGGGGTCCTACCGGGGCACGTTCATCGGCTGGCAGGCGCCCACGGCGGGGCCGGTCAACCCCTGGTTCATCAACCCGCTGGACCAGGGCGGCCTGGGCTGGCTGAAGGGCTTCGACGAGTGCATCGTGCGTTGCGGCCTCAGCTCCAATGGCCCGCCCTGCACCGATGTCGTCCCCGACAACAACGGCAATCCGGCGAAGGTGAACCTGACCCTGCACGGCCGCATCGCGAACCTGCCAGCGAACCGGGTCGAGATCCAGATCAAGCCCGGCCCGCCCACGGAGTTGACGGTGATCGGCGTGGTCGACGAGTCGATGCTGTTCTGCCCGCAGTTGCGGCTGGTCACGCGCATCAGCACCACGGTCGGCTCGAACCGAGTCAGCATCTGTGACCGCATCGTCAACCTGCGTGAGGTGCCCGACGAAGTCGAATTGCTGTATCACTGCAACTTCGGCATGCCATTCCTTGATGCGGGGGCACGCCTGATTGCCCCGAGTCTGGCCGTGGCGCCGCGCGATGCCCGGGCGGTCGAAGGCATCCGCGGCTACGATACCTACCTCGGCCCCACGCCGGGGTACGTGGAGCAGTGCTACTGGCACGACCTGGCCGTGGGCAGCGATGGCATGACCCTGGCCATGCTCCGCAACGCTGACGGCGACAGCGGGGTCGTGCTGCGCTACCCGAAGGCTCAACTCCCCTGCTTTACCCAGTGGAAGAACACGGTCGGCGGACGCGAGGGTTACGTCACCGGCCTGGAGCCTGGCATGAACCTTCCCAACCCCAAGACGTTTGAGCGCGAGAAGGGGCGAGTGACAGTGCTCCAGCCCGGGGCGTCGTGCAGCAGCGATCTGGTCATGGAAATCCACGATAACGCCGAGGGCGTCGCCGCGGTCGAGGCGGAAGTCGCGAGCCTGCTCGCCGGCCGACCGACCGTAGTCCATCCTCGTCCGGTCGCAACCTGGTCGCCCGGCGCATGAGGCAGCCGTGCCTGAAAAAGCAGGGTGCCGGGTGCTGAAATCCCGCGCCTACAGCCCAGCCTCCCCCTCGGCTTTTCCGAGGGCGTTTCCGCCCGGGATGGCGGGGCGCTTTCTACTGGTCTACCTGGCGCTCTTCGTGCCCTTTGCCATCGTCACGCCATACCTGCAGAAGCTTCTGTTCCTGCGGGGGTTCCATGAGGATCAGATCGGGCTGATTCAAGGGTGTTTAGAGGCGATGGCGGTGCTGGCGCCGCCGCTCTGGGGGTACCTATCGGACTACAGCGGTCGGCCGCGGCTGGTTCTGGCCCTCTGCATGTGCGGCGCCATCCCGGCGTTCCAGCTGTTTGGCCTGGTTCATGGCCTCACGGCGGCGCTGGGCACCGCGGCGCTGTTCGGGCTCTTCTATCGACCGCTGGTCCCGCTCACGGACGGGATTACCTTCCGCTACCTCAGCACCCATGGCGGCGACTATGGCAAGATCCGGGTTGGGGGTTCGCTGGCGTTCGTCGGCTGCCTGTTACTGCTGGAGCCCCTGGGCATCGGCAGCAGTCGGGACGGTCGCATGATTCTGGTCGCAGTGGCGGTCGCGGGATTGTTCCACCTCGCGAGCCTCGCGCTGATCCCAGCCGCCGTCAATGCTGCCCCGAGCAGCCTCCCCCACGGCAAGGCGCCGCCGCACCAGTCCACCCTGGCTGCCTGCCGCGAGCTCTGCCGACCACAGTTCCTTTGCTTCACCCTGTGCGCCTTCCTCGGGCGTTTCGCCTTGATGAGCTACTACGGCTTCTTCACCCTCTACCTGGCCAAGGAACACGGGATCGAGAAAGCCGGCCTGATCTGGCTGCTGGGCCCCCTCAGCGAAATCCCGGTGATCTACTACAGCCGCCGCATCATGGACCACATCGGCGTGCGCAACCTGTTCGCCCTGGGACTGCTGGGGATCACGGTGCGACTGGCTAGCTTCTGCCTGGCGCCGTCGCTATGGGTCGTGGTGCCGTTGCAGTTACTACACTCGCTGACCTTCGGCGCCTACCACTGCTCGAGCGTCACCTACGTCAGCCGCATCGTCCCCGTCCGCCTGTTGAGCACCGCCCAGACGTTGTTCTCCGCCGTGACCATCGGTCTCGGCAGCATGATTGGCGGCGCCGTGGGCGGCATGGTGGCACGGCATTTCGGCTTCCGCGCCCTCTACGGCAGCTTCGGCGTCGTGGCCGCGGTGGCCTTCGTCCTGCTGCTGCTGACCGTGCCAGCCTCCGACCAAGGCCGGGCGGCAGCGCCAACCCCGACCTGACGGCAGCCCAGGCGCAGCTCAGAGGCCGGCGAGCGGAAGTCAGGCCCCCCTCAGCCCGGAGAAGGCCGTGCCGACGGCGCCGCTGGCCCCAGCCGCGGCTTTCCGGGCGGACGGAAACCCCGTAAGAGCCGCTCGGGATCCAGCCCGCAGCGGTTCTGCCCGTCCATGAAGGGCACCCATTCATCTTCCCCCAAGAGAACTTCATTGGGCCGGAAGCCAGACTTGTAGCGCATATGCGGGTTGGCCGCGATGTAGTAGCCCAACTGCACAAACGGAATCCGCTGCCGCGCCGCCAGGGCGATCTCCTGGTAGACCGCGAGTCGGCCTGGACTGAGCCGTAAGTCCTGAGGGTCGTAGTAGCAGTAGATCGCGCTCAGCACTCGCGCCGTGAGGTCGAAATGGGAGACGGCCACCAGTCGGCCACCTTCCCGGATCGACAGGGTACGGGAAAAGGGAAACGCCTGAAAGAACGACTCGATGAACTCGTCGTAGCTGACCGCATCGGCCTCGGGGTTGGTGTCCCGAAAGCGTTCCTTGTGCCGGCAGTAGAGCGCGTAGGCGTCCGGCGTGGGAAGCGGCGCCGACACCTCGAAGTCAAGATCCCTGGCCCGTTCGAGCACGCGGCGGACGGAACGAGTCTGACGGAACTCCCCGGTGCAGACGCGGAGAGGTACGCAGGCATGGCACGCACGGCACGCCGGCCGGAAAAACAGGGTGCCGAAGTGGCGGTAGCCTTGCGCAAGCAGCGTCTCAAACTCCGCCACATCGATGGCGCTGACCCGCAGGAGTTCCAGGCGGGCGGCCTGGCCGGGCAGGTAACTGCACGGGTGCTCCTGGCCAAACCCCCACTGTCCGCGAATGGCCATGGCGCCCCTCAGGCCGGTTCGCCGGGATGCCGTCGCCGCAGTTCGGCGATGTACTGACCGCGACCGGTGGCCTGCAAGCGCTCGCAGTAGGCTTTGAGGCGCCCGCGCGAATGCTCCGGACCCCCCTCGCGCAGCACCGTCCAGAGCGGGTCCACGGCATCGGGCAGGGTGCGCATCATATCCTCCTGCCAGGTCAGCATGAGGCGCGCCGCTTCGGCGCACACCTCCGGCCGCGCCGTGGCCAGGTCCCGGGTCTCGTGCGGATCCTGTTCGACGTTGAACAGCATCTCGCGGGGATAGAGGTGGAAGAAATCGTGGAGGGTGCGGATGTAGAACCAGGTGCCAAAACGGACGCTGCGCTGGGCGCCGTGGCAGCACTGCCCGAGGATGAGCTGAGAATGGCCGCACTCGGCGCCGGTGCGCAGGGCGGGGGCGTAGCTGCTGCCCTGCCAGCCGGGCCAGCGGGGCAGGTTCAGAAGTTCCGCCAGGGTCGGCGCCAGATCGAGGTTGTAGTGCAGGCCATGATCGACCGTGCCTCTGCCCGCGCCGGGCCAGCGGATGATCATCGGGATACGGTGGGTGATGTAGTCGCTGGTGCCATGTTCGCCGTAGCAGTTCAGTTCGCCCAGACATTCCCCGTGGTCGCTGCTGACGATGATGGCGGTGTCCTCGAGAACCCCGGCCTGTTCAAGGCGGCCGAGAATCTGGCCGATGTGGCCATCCATATAGCGTATGCCGCAGTCGTAGCCGTCGATCAGGCGGCGCCAGTCGTGCATATCGCGGACTTCGCCCAGGTGCCGAGCGGCATAGCGCGGCGCCACCTGGTTGTCCCACATGTTGACCTCCTGCGCCCCGTGGCCGCCCGGCAACGACCGGTTCTGCTCCAGCACCGCGGGGGTATGCCAGGCCGGCAACGGGTCGTTGGCAAAGGGGTTGCCGAACTCCGCGGGGGCGCGGTAAGGCGTGTGCGGATCCCAGTAGTTCACGTGCAGCAACCAGTTGTCCTGAGCAGCATTGCGGTCCAGCCAGTTCAGGACGGCAGGGGTGACCTCCTCAGCTGACTCATGACCGCCCTGGCCCGTGTTGATCGTCTCGTTGAAACCGGCGCTGAACCACCAGGCCGAATGCCGTTCAGCAAAGGGGCTCACGGAGACGGTCCGCAGGCCGGCCTTGCGGCAGACCATCCAGAGGCTGTTGTTCGAGAAGGCGCTGCGGAAGCGACGCCCGGCACCCTCCAGCCGCATATCCGCGGCGCTGCCGCCATGCCCGACCACTCCGGTACGGATGCCGAATTGGCCGCTGACCAGCGCCGCGCGCGAGGGCAAACAGGGCGCGTCAGAGCAGTAGTAGTCCTCGAAACGCACGCCCTCGGCGGCAATGCGGTCCAGGTTCGGACTGGTCTGGCGCGCATAGCCGTAGCAGCCCAGGTGGTCCGGCCGCAAGGTGTCCAAGTCCAGGAACAGGATACGCATCGCCATCTCCTCAATACACCTCGATCTCATGCAGCATAGCCCAGCCGCGCCGCTGGATCGTCAAACGCACAAAGCGCGCCGCCTGGGGAGGTTCGAAGCGGATGAACAGCGCCCCCGCACGGCGTTCCTGTGCCGAGCCCTCGGCGGGCCGGTCGCTGGCGCTGCCAGCCGCACTCCACGTCGTCCCGTCCACGGACAGACTGGAGTCCACGCGCTCTGGAAAGTACACCCCCCCGGCGCCGCCGCCCAGCAGACGAACCACGATCAGGGTGATGGGGAGCTGCCTTTGCAGGTCGACGGTGATCTCCGGCGTGCCCTCATTCCAGCCGGCGCAGCCTTGCCAGCCGCTGGCGGAATAGGTGCCATCGGTGAGGTAACCGTGGTTGTCGCTGTACGCGCTCTCGCTGGACGGCAGGGGCTGAAGCACATACGGCGCCGCTGCCGCCAGGTTGCGCCCGGCGCTCAGGATCTCGATCTCACTGAGCATGGTCCAGCCTGCCTGGGACGGGCGGAAGCGCAGACGTAGAAACCGGGCACTGACGCCGCCCAGCTCGCACTCGGCCCACCCCAGCCGACGGGTGTCAAGAGCCTCCGCCGGCACCGTGAAGACCAGCGAGCGGCTCCGTGGCGACAGGGAGCGCCAGGTGCCGCCGACATCCCCCGCGGCCAGTTCCACGGCAGCCGGGAAGCTTACCGCTGCATAGCCACCCCCCTGGGCGTGGATGCGCACCCGCTCCAGCGGCTGCTCCTGGCCGAGGTCGAAGGTGACGCTGGGCGCCAGGTTCAGCCACCCGACCGTACGACCGTCCGGAAAGCCGTCGGTCGAGACGGCGCCATCCGCAAGCTCGCGACCACTATCGGGGTACTTCGCGGGAAAGTCCGGGGCTAACCTGTAGGGCCGCTGTGCGGCCGCATTCTGCGCCGGTACGGCAAGCACGCCAAGCGCCGCCGTCGGCGTTCCGGCCGGGAGGGTCACCGTCAAGCGCGGTGCCAGGATAGGCGGAAGCTGCCACTCGGCCCAACCGTCAGAACCGCTGGCGACGGCAGGGATGTCCCGATCGCCCAAGCGCACCGTCGCGGCGCCGGCCACCCCAGGCGGAAAGGGGCCGACCCGGAGCTGACGCAGCACCCGCGGCTCCGGACACGGCCACTCCACCGTGCGCTCCTGGACGTCGGGGCGGCACTCCCAGAAGGCGTTCCCGTCCGGCGGCACGATCACTTCCCCCAGTTCGAGGGTCGCGCTGGATGGCCATTGCAGCTTTATCTCAAGGCAGCGGGCCAGCGTCGGGGGCAGGCTCAGCAGCCAAAAGCCGGGACCGGCAGCCGCTTGCTCCTGGAGGATCTCGGTGACCTCGACCGGCTCCCAGACGAGCGCGTCCCGCGAGGTCCGCACCTGTATCTCGCCAAGAGCCGCGCTGTCGCGTAAATGGAAGCGGAGATTGGAGACGGCCTCGAGCTGTCCCAGGTCGAGCGTCAGCTTGGCGCTGCCGGCGCTGAGCCGGACAGCCAGCTCGGGCCGCGTTCCCTGGGTGTCCCAGGCGCCATCGGTCAGTAGCCGCACCGTGGCAGCCCCCTCGGCGCTCTCGACCGTGACCGGCCGACCGGCCGCCAGCGAGGCTGGGCGCCCCGCGTAGCGGCCTCGGTGGAAGCGGAAAATGTCATCGTAGAGTTGCCGACAGTCCGGATGGCCACTCTCCGCCAGGCGACGCACCAGATCGCCGCTCTGGTACCAGGCCCGGGCGACGCCCGCCATGTACCCGTCCAACTCCGGGACGCCGTGGTTCAGGTACTGCCTCAGGTTCCAGCGGCTCTCCGGCGCCGTGAGCACGCTATCGTTCAGTTCCATCTCGACCCCCAACCCGTGTTCGCGGGCCAGGCTGGCGTTCAGCGAGAGCCGGTTGGCATCGCCCAGGCGCAGGCCGGCCGGGGGCGCCGTGAAGGCGAAATTGGGCTGCATTACCGCGACGTCGAAACCCAGCTCCCGCCAGCGCTCGAAACCGGCCGCCCGGAACCAGGGGATCCAGTACGCCTTGAGGCCCTTAGCATGCACATAGGCACAGGTCTGTTTGACGATCTCATGGTCGGGCGGGCTGATCCCTTCGTTCATCCAGTAAAAGCCCCACAGGCGCAGATGCCGGCGCGGCGTTGCCTGCCAGCGGCGAATGGCCTCGTCAACGAACCACTCGACGGCACGCTGACGGTCGGCGGGACGCGAGAGATCGGCGCTGGCGCCTTCACCGCGCAGATCACCGAACGCTGTCTGCTTGGCCGACGGGTAAGGAATCATCAGGATCACCGGCTGAGGCCGCCCCGGGGGGCCCAGAACCACCGCCGTCTGGCCGATGCAGGTGTCAAGCGCATCCAGATTGCGGCCGGAAGTCCATTCGGCCTCCAGAAAGTGCTCCCAGTCCGACTTGGTGGTCGGACCACTGATGTAGTCCGCACCCGAGGGCGCCCCACCGTATTGCAGCAGCAACCAGGCGTCGAAGAACCACTCGCGGGGCGCCCCACTCTGCGGCTCAAGGTAAGCGACGTACGGCCGGAATTGCTCGACCGACCAGGCCTTGGGCGAGGCATAGCAGAGCATCACATCCCGCCTGCCGTCCACCCCGGGGTCCGCCCTGGCGTAGTCGGCGCGGACGGCCAGCGCCCCCAAGGCCGCGGCCAGCCCAGCCAAGCAAAGCCAGTTCAAACGCCGACAGAGAAGCAGTCTTCTGCGTTGCGCCATATCGTCACCACCGTCCCGTTGCTGCAGCCCCGTCTCGTACAGGTCCAGCGCCGTCCCGGCGCGGTACGCTGTCGCGCTCCAGCACGACCGCGGGTCTGTCCGCGGGCGACACCATCACCCGGCAAGCACCCCACCGCAAGCTCGCCCGGTGAGCGGAACCCGCCGGCCTTGCATTCTGGCTCAGACCATGACATAGTGATACCATGAATAGCAATGAAAAACTAGCTATTCTTGCTGACTCTGCCAAGTACGATGCCAGCTGTGCCTCCAGCGGCGTCGTGCGCGGCGGTGCGGGCAAGGTGGGCAACGCCTCGACCGCGGGCATCTGCCACAGTTGGTCGGCCGACGGCCGCTGCGTTTCACTGCTGAAGTTGCTGCTGACCAATCACTGCATCTACGACTGCGCGTTCTGCGCCAACCGCCGCAGCAACAGCGTCCCCCGCGCCTCGCTGGAGGTCGGCGAAATCGTCGACCTGACCGTCAGCTTTTACCAGCGTAACTACATCGAGGGCCTCTTTCTCAGCAGCGGCGTCGAGCGCAGCCCGGACGACACCATGGAGCGCCTGCTCAGCGTGGCCCGGGAACTGCGCCTGCGCCGTGGTTTCGGGGGGTACATCCACCTGAAGGCGATCCCGGGCGCCAGCCCGGAACTCGTCCGTCAGGCGGGCCACTACGCGGATCGTCTGAGCGTGAACATCGAACTGCCGTCGCAGGAGTCCCTGACTCGCCTGGCTCCCCAGAAGTCCAAGGCGCACATTCTGGGACCGATGGGGGTTATCAGCGAGGGCATCGCCGAGTACCGCGCGGAGCGGCAGCGTTCGGCGCGGGCGCCCGCCTTCGCGCCGGCGGGCCAGAGCACGCAGATGGTGGTTGGCGCCAGCCCCGAATCCGACCTGCATATCCTCCAGCTCAGCGCCGCACTCTATGGGCGCTATGGGCTGAAGCGCGTGTATTACTCCGCCTACATTCCGGTCAACCAGGACAGTCGCCTGCCCGTCCTCGCCACCCCACCCCTGCAGCGGGAACACCGTCTCTACCAGGCCGACTGGCTGTTGCGCTTCTATGGTTTCACCCCCAACGAGCTGCTCAGCCGCGAGTCGCCTTGGCTGGACCTGCAACTCGATCCGAAATGCGCCTGGGCCTTGCGCAACCCCACCTTCTTCCCGGTGGAGGTCAACACGGCCTCCTATGAGCGGCTCCTGCGTGTGCCTGGCATCGGCACCCTGTCCGCCCGCCGCATCTGTGATAGCCGCCGCTACAGCGCCCTGCGACCGGAGGACCTGACCAAGCTGGGCGCGGTCGGCCGCCGCGCGCAGTTCTTTCTGACCGTCGGCGGGCGCTACCTCGCCGCGGGTGCGGTGACGCCCCAGCGCCTGCGGCACTGCCTGGTCACGGGCCACAGCGCCCATTCGGCCTGGTGGCAACCCGATCTCTTCGACTGGCGCGCCGGTCAGCCCGCGGCACTGAAGGAGGCGGCCTGCCTGTGATCGTGTACCGCTACGAGGGGTCGTTCGAGGGCCTGCTCAGTGCCTTTGCCGAAGCCCTGGCCGACCAGACGGAAGCGCCTGACTTCGCCCGGGCCTCCAGCGCCGAGGGCCTGCTCTTCGAAGGCCGGGAGGTCCCGGCGCGGCCAGACGCCGTGGCGAACCTGCTGCTCCGGCTCCAGGCCAGCGGCGGGGAAATGGTCCCGCGGACTCTGGCGACCGCCTACCTGTCCGAGCTACCCGGGATCGAACGACCCCTGTTCGACTACTGCCTCCTCACCCTCACCCGCGGCGAAGGCGTCGACGGCTGGCACTCCCACCCGGCCGTGGCGCGCGTCAACCTCGCGGCACGCCGGGTCAACCGTGAAGTTCACCGCCTCCAGGGCCTGCTGCGTTTCATGGAGACCCGTAGCGGCGTGTTCTACGCGCCCTGCGAACCTGACCACAACATCAGCATCCTGCTCGGCCACCATTTCGCGGTCCGGCTCCGGGACCAGCGCTGGATCATCCATGACTGCCGCCGCGACCTGGCGGTGTGGTGGGACGGCCAGCATCTCCAACCTGCAAACCTGGCGACCGCGCCGGGCGTCACCGCGGCCGACGGGCCAGTCCTCTCCCCGGCTGAAGCGAACGTGCAGGAGCTCTGGCGCACTTACCACGCCCGCATTGCGATCAGCAGCCGCCACAACCCCAAGCTCCAGCGTCAGTGCATGCCTGCACGGTACTGGCGCTACCTGGTGGAGATGCAGAGTTAAGGAGGCCTCGGCCCGAAACCCGCCGCGCTTCTTCCCGGCGGGCCGCTCAGAAGCGCTGAAGACACTGCCCAGGCTGCCCAACCCCCTGGAGCCGGCGGTCCTGCGTCCCGCACGCGGGAGGCTTCCGCCGTATCCCTTTTTTCGCGACCTGTGCAATAAGAGAGTCCGTCTGAAGCGCTGAAGGCGCGCTGCCATACCAGCCCAGGGCAACGCCCTGGGAGTAGAATGGTTATGGGTTTGAGCCCTGTAGGGGCGAGCCATCTACCCTACCTTCGCACCGAGGTCGCAT
>CAIZKT010000273.1:0-15540 GCA_903933565.1 uncultured Victivallales bacterium
CGGGCAAGATGGAGGACGTGGTCAGACCTGAATATGACCAATGGTACGCGACGACCCTGTGCTGTCTTAGCCTGCAGGTCTACTACCGCTACCTGCCGACGTACAAGATGCCGAAGAGCATGGCCAAGCAGGAGAAGTCCGTCTTGCAGGCCATCGATCAGGATCTCGGCATCGATCTGGACTGACCCCGTCCGAGCTCTCCTGCCTGCGTCTGTGTTACGCGGTCTCCGGGGATGGCGGTAGGCTCTATGCGGCTCTACGATGTCCATGCGCACTTGGCAGACGGACGCCTGGAACCCATCCTGGACGCTGTGCTGGCGGACGCAACCGCGTCTGGAGTGGCGGGTATTCTGGCCTGCGCCGCACGGCTGGAGGAGTGGGAGAAGATAGCTGCCATCAGTCGTCGCGAACCCGTCTTTGGTGCTCTTGGCGTGCATCCGTTCTTTGCCCGAACCGCCCCCGCCGATCTCGGACCCCGCCTGCACCGCTGTCTTGCCGAACACCCCCGTCTCGTCGCGGTGGGGGAGATTGGGCTAGACTTCTGGAACGGCCGTACTGACGCCGCCTTGCAGGAGGCTGTTCTGCACACGCAACTAATGGCTGCGCAAGAACTAGAAGTACCGGTCATAGTGCATAATCGGCGTTCCTGGGGTGACTTCTTTGGCCTGCTGCGCAATGCCGGAATTGCGGGTTTGCGCGGTGTGTGCCATTGTTTTAACGGCAGCCGTGAGATCACTCGGGAAGTTCTCGACCACGGACTGATGGTCTCCTTTTGCGGCCCGATCACGTACCCGAGCGCCAGGCGTATTCGCGCCGCGGCGGTCTACGTCCCCTTGGAGCGCATGCTCACGGAGACGGACTGCCCGGACTTACCTGCGTGCCAGGTCGGTATCGGCCCCAGCCTGCCGCAGCACGTGCGCTTTGTCCTCGAAGCCATTGCCGAGGTCAAGGGCCTGTCGCTGACGGAAGTTGCCGCCCAGGTGGAGATGAATTTCCGGCGTGTGCTCAGTTTGCACGTCTGAGCCTTCGTGGTTGATGGCGGTTTACGGATGGATCAGGGCAGTACCGGCAGATTCCGCAGCCATGCTTGCCGGTCGGCACCGTGGGTTTATCTTGCCGCTGGGCATGGGGCACTCCGGACGCCGTCCAGGCCGGAAGTCGATCGAGCCCCAGCCAGCCGCGTAGCAGGTGACGCCATATGCCGTTTGTCTCCCATGCGCAGAATCTCGAGGATGTCATGCTATGGCGCGCGTTGCGGCACGTCGGCAGGGGGACGTACATCGATGTCGGCGCGAACGATCCTAGTGCGGGGTCCGTTACGCGGGCCTTTTACGACCGAGGCTGGCGCGGGATCAACATTGAGCCGGTGCCATTCTGGCATGAACGTCTGTGTGCGGCCCGGCCCGAGGACACCAACCTGCGGGTTGCCGTCGCCGATAGGCAGGGCGATCTGTTGCTGTACGAGATCGCGCAGTCCGGTCTCTCGACTCTGGACCAGACCGTGGCCGAGGGGCATCGGCGCCAAGGTAAGGTCGTTAGCGCCCATCTAGTTCCAGGATTCACTTTGACTCACCTCTGTGAGCGGCAAGAACTTACGGCTCCACATTTTCTGAAGATCGACGTCGAAGGGGCAGAGGCACAGGTTCTGGCAGGAGCGGACTTCGGCCGCATTCGTCCATGGGTGATCCTGGTTGAGGCGACGCGGCCGGAATCGCAGGAGCCGGCCCACGAGGAATGGGAGCCACTGCTAGCCAAAGGGAGGTATAGCCTGGCCTATTTCGACGGGCTCAACCGCTTCTACGTGGCGGCCGAACATGCCGAGGTTCTGGCTGCATTTGCCACGCCGCCGAACGTGTTCGACGACTACGTGACCGTGGGCCAGTACGATGCGGAGATGCGTTTGGCGCAGATATACGGCAGTCTCTCCTGGCGTCTCACGAGGCCATTGCGGGCCTGGGACAGACTCCGCCATTTGCTGTCCGGGAGTAAGCCGAGGTGAACGACGGAGCTGGCAGCAGGATTTTGGTGGACACCACGCAGACGTGCCTGCAGGAGGGGATGAACACGGGCATCCAACGCGTGGTGCGCAACGTCGCCCTGCGGGCGGAGTCTGTGGGCGCCAGGCTCGGAGTCGAGATCGTGCCTGTTGTGGCTCGACCGTACGGCTTCTGCGCGGTGTTACATCCTGCCGAGGCGCTGGCGGTGCGTCCGGGGTCTGGCGGGTCTGGTGTAGCGAGCGCCTCGGGGGCCGGAGGCGCGTCCTGGTTGGGGTTGGCGAAGCGGCTGCTGCGGGCGTCTCCCCGGCTGTACGAGGGCGTCCAGCGGGGCTGGTACCGGCTTCAGCGCCGCCGTCGGCTGGCGCAGGTCAGTGCTGGCCCGCCGGTGCATTGGCGCGATGGCGATGTGCTCTTGCTCCTGGACCGTTTCTGGGGTGACTCGTTGGAGCCGGGCGGCACGGTGGGGGTAGCGCAACGGCGCCGTGGTCGGGGAGTCTCTCTGGTCGGGGTTGTCTACGACATGATTCCCTGTACCCACCCGCAGTTCTTCGATGCAGATTCCGTCGGACACTTTACTCGCGGCATTACGGCAGCGTTGACCTCCGCCGAGGGTCTGGTGGCGATCTCGGCGACGGTGGCGGAACAGGTCAACGACTACGCCGCCTCGCTCTCGCCTCAGGCCCGTCACCCGGTGCGCGTCGACTACTCGCACCTAGGGTCAGACTTTGCCGCCGCTTTGGGAACGACCGCTACCGGGCTCGGCGCGACCGTCTGGCCGGACGGCCTATGGACTGCTGGCCCGGTGTTTCTCATGCTTGGAACTCTCGAACCCCGCAAAGGCCACGCCTTCGTCTTGGAGGCCTTTGCGCAACGTTGGGCAGCGGGGGCCCGTGAGACGCTTCTGTTCATCGGCAAGCCGGGCTGGAGCATGGGGGCAGAGTTGGAGCGCTTCCGGGCCTCACCGCAGCGCGGTCGTTGCTTCTTCATCAGCGAAGATGCGGGGGACGCCGCTGTGGTCGAAGCGATAGCGCGCAGCCGCGCCGGCATTCTGGCCTCGACGGTCGAGGGTTTCGGCCTGCCCTTGGTGGAGTTCATGCAGAAGGGCTTGCCGGTGCTGGCCAGCGATATCCCCGTATTCCGCGAAGTAGGGGGCGACTATCCGCTGTACTTCGCGCTCGACCAGCCCGCCTGCCTGGCCGCCGCGGTGGACCGGTTCTACGCGCAGGAGCCGCATCTTCGGCGCCGATTGGCCTCGTTTCGGTGGCCGAACTGGGACGCTGCCGCCGAGGCTCTGATCGGGAAAGTGATAGCCCTGGCGCGCGCCCCGGGTACGGCTTCCGGGGCTCCCCCGGGGGCAGGGTAACGCTGCAGGCTGCGCAGCAACGGCGATCCACAGAGGAAATCAGTCTCGGCGTAGCAGGCCGAGGCAGGCCAGGAGTCGCCGTCGCAGGGAACCTGCGCCGCGGCGGAGCAGGCCGAGCCCACCATTTCGCCGCACCACTTGGCCAGCGGTCTGCAGCGCCGTCCCGGCGTGCGTCAAGGCGAGACCCAGGCGGTCACGCTGAAGTCGGTGGCAGGCGCGGCAGAGAGGCTGCCAGGAGAACCGTTTCCTGGGGCTTCCCGCCGGGGCGCCATCGGCGGCGCCCTGCAAGCGGGAGAGATGGCTGTGGAGGATCCTGGCTACCTGTCGCCAGGTGTAACGCGCGGTCACCATGCGGCGCGCCTTCCGGGCGAACTCCAGACGTTCGGCATCTGGCATGGCGTAGGCGCGCAGGAGTTGCGCTGTGAGGTCGTCAGCGGAAGGCTCCCACCAGGCACCAACCCCGGTGAAGCCCTTGTCGGCGTAGTCTGCCGGAACCGGCGTCCCGCCAATGGGCAGGCAGACGTCGGGTTCGACAAACTCGGCCGTGGCGCCGTAGTTCGGGACGATGCACAGTGTGCCGCAAGCCATGGCTTCGACGACCTGGAGACCGAACCCCTCGCTGCGCGAGTTGGTCACCAGGCAGTGGCTGCCGCGGTAGAGGTCAGCCATCTCCGCATAGGTGAGCGGGTTGAGCGGTTGCAGCACCAGCACGCCCTGCCCTGGGTACCAGCGCCGGTAGAACTTGCCGTCAACACTGACGACAGGCTGTTCTCCCACCCATTCGTCACCCAGGAGGTCGCCGGGACAGAAGAATGCCAGGGTTGCGCCAGGCATCAGGGCCCGGGCGCGATGCCAGGCGGCCAGGGTGACTTCCAAGGCTTTCCGGCGCTGCGGCCTGGCGTTGACCAGGAAAACCTTCTCCGCCCCGAACTCGTAGCGGTGAGGATGGGGGCAGAAGACGTTCGGATCGACTCCCAGCGGGAGCGTGTGGGTGTTCGTGAAGCCCGCCGCCTGGAAGACCTGTCGCGTCCATTCGGAGGAGACGAAGATTTGTTCGTAGCGCCGCAGCGGGGCCATCCATGAATCCGGCAACGCGGTGGTTTCCCACACCGTGTACAGGTAGCGCGAGGGGAGTTGACCGGGGTGCCCCAAGGCGAACGTGGGCCCGTCGGACCGCAGCAATCCCAACGGCGCGAAGGTACGGGTGAAGTGGTCGACAATGACGTCCCAAGAATGGGCGGCACAGCCCATTTCCTGAGCCTGCAGGAAGTCGACGCCCACGGCCAGGTGTTTGCTCCGGAAGCGCTTGAGGTTATGCCGGATTCGTGTCTGGCGGTTGCGGTCACCCAGGGTGGTTTTGACCGTGGATGAACCCCAGTGAAACACCCGCGCCTGCTGGTTGTAGAGGGCGCGATAGCCCTTGGTCCACAATCTATAGCCAAAGTCCGCGTCCTCATGATAGAAGCCGTACTCATCGTCGAGAAGTCCCACATCACGGAACACTGCGGCAGGAACCATGACGCAGGTGAACTCGCAAAAGTCTGCATCGACGTCACGCGGCCACCCGAGGGAGCCCTCGATATCATGCCCGAAAGAGGGTTTGGAGAGGTCCCAGGCGGCCCGGTAGGCCAGCCACTCAGGGCGGAGGCCAGCCAGCATCACCTGCGTGGGTGCGGCAGCGCCCACGCTGCCGTTCTCCAGGCAGGTGGCGAGGAGCTGGTGGGCGACCGGTGTGATGAACTGCAGGTCGTTATTGGCCAGTAAGATATAGCTTGACTGCCGCTCCATGGCAAAGCGGATGCCGGCATTGCATGCCTCCGTGAAGGTCGCCTGTCGGCCCATTTGCAGGACCTGGGCTCCGGCAGCACGGCAGAACTTCTCGCTGCCGTCCTCGCTGCCCTGCTCCACCACCACGACCTGATCGAGCCGCAGGTCGATCGACGGGAGGAGCCGTTCAAGAAGCGTGCGCCCCCTGATGCTGGGGATCACCACCGTTGTTCTGTCGGCAGCCTGCTCCAAGGTCGACATTCAGCGCTCCCATCATGCCTATCCTCGAGCCCGGGCAAGGGGGGCCAAGGGCGTTCCGGCCTCAGACGGAGGGGACGGCGTTACGTCGGCGGTTTCGTACCGCCACAGAGGTCATCATCATCTGGCTCGCCCGCCATGTCCACGGAACAGAGCGCGCAGGCGGCGCAGGCGCCAGCCGACCCTGAGCCAGGCCGCGGCGCGGGCCTTTCGGCCCAGCGAGGCGAGGGTTAGCGCCACACAGTGATACCCACAGGCCAACGCCAGCAGCTTCAGAACACCCTCCTGGCTCGCGTCATACTGGTCCGTCGCAACGGCGCACTGGAACTTGGCCTGGCGGCGCTCTGCGGCGGTGAACTCGGGCGTCGATACAATCGGTTCCGCACCGGTAACGCTGGATTCGACGTAGGAGGCGTAGTCGTCCACGTCCCCGAGGGTTGCGCCGTGTGCTTCGTACCAGTCCAGGATACGGCTATGCCGGAAGGGGTGCGCCATGTTCCAGAAGACGAAATCCGGCTGCAGGCGTCGGGCGAGGCGAATCGAGTCTTGGGTTCGCGCCAGCGTGTCGCCCGGTAGTCCGATGATAAAGCACAGCCCCAGCCGCGCGCCGTGTCGGCGGATCGTCGTCGCGGCGCGTTCGATGTCTGCCAGGGTTTCAGCCTTGCCGATCAGGTCGAAGACGTCGGGGTTACCATGCTCAGCGGCAATACAGACGGAGTCGCAGCCGGCCTGCAGCATCAAGCTCACCAGTTCGTCGTCGACGCTGTCGGCCCGGATGTTGGCCACGGTCAACTTTCGCGCGGTCTGGCGCGCCGCCACCTGGCGCAGCAGCTCCTTGAACCGTCCCACATCCAGAGTCGGGCAATCATCGTGAATCTGGATCTCCCTGATCTGCGGCAGGCGCTCGAGTGCGCCATCGAGTTCAGCCATCACAGGTTGCAGGTCGCGGGGCCGCCAGCGGCGTGAGGTGACGGTGTGGACCGTACAGAAGGAGCAATTGAAGGGGCAGCCGCGACTGGTCTGGAGGGGATAGATGAGGATGCGTTCCGAGCCATAGAAGGTCGAGAAGTCGGCGGTCGGCAGGGTTGTGATATCGAGTTGGCCCCCTTGCACTATCTGTTTGGCATAGCGCGCCGGTTCGGAGACCACGAGGGGGAGAGTCACTTCACCGTCCCCGGTGACCACGGTGTCGACGTAGTCCAGCCCGATCATGGCCTCCGGGTACAGGGTGGCGTGTGGGCCGCCCACGATGATGGGAACCCCCAGCAGCTCCTTGGCCTGGCGCATGGTCTCTCGAGCCAGGCTGACCGACGCGGTATAGACCGACACTCCGACACAGTCAGGACGAAATGCCAGGAGCTGTGCGCGGACGGCGTCCGCGTCGCGTTCGGCTTCCCGCAGGTAGGCGTAATCGAGGACGCGAACCTCATGGCCGTGCTGCGTCAGCGCCGCACTCAGCATGGCACAGCCGAGATGCGGCGTCACGGTTGGGGCCGAGAGGTGGGAGGGAGCGAGTAGGAAGACCTTTGACATATCATTTGCCTTGGCGTTGGGTGGCTCTGCCTCTCGCAGGTCGAGGCCGACCCCCACAACCATGGCCCTCGCCGCCTCGTACCCGGCGTGATCACGGTTTACTCTACACGTTGTGCCAGGGGATGCACCTGGCAAGGCCGGCGGCGGTAATCAAGCAAGGAGGTCTGATCCATGCGCCTTGAGGACGTGTTTGCGGAGTTGAGTCTGGAGACATCGTGTCTGCCGGTGGTGAGCGCCAACTGGGAACGCTCGCTCGCCTCCTGCCCAGGCGGAGTGCCCTTCTTTCTGGAGCCCTGGTTCTGCGCGCACTATTACCCATTGACCAAGGGTCCCGACCGCGTCGTGGCGCCGCTGGTCGAGGTTGCCGCCAAGCTCTCGGGGTGCCCGGCGGGGCGGCTACTCGCCTGGCATGCTCACCGGACCCTGTGCGAGTACGACCGGGAGAAGTCCAGATTCAGAGACTGGCCGGAGCCTGCCGCCGGTCTCGGTGAGAACGGTGGGCTGTTCTACCTGCTGATCGCCCTGAGCGGCATCCCGGAGTGGGTTCGGGCGTTTCGCGAGGCCGGTATCCCAGGGTCGTATGCTCTCGACTGCGCCTCGTGGTTGGGCGGGGCCATCGGTATCTACGGGGCGGCGCATGACGGCCGGCCTGGTTTGAACCGTCGGCAACTGTACTGGACCGGCTGGTACATGAGCAACAAGCTGTTCCGGCTGGGACGCTTCGAGTACATGAACCAGGAGATTGGGACGAGTTTCGGGACGATCTACCGGGAACGCTCCAGCGGTCGCATCGTGGCCCTCTGCAACAGCGGTTGGTTGCTGGACCAGGAGGGATTCTGTCTCTACAGCGACCAAGCTCCCGCTGAGGCCCGGCTGGTAACCGAACTGCGAGACGATGGTCAGACGGTGACCGGTGTGCCGATCGCACCCTCTGGGCGCGCCCTGCCGGAGCGCCCGGTGAGCCTGTCGTTGAGGGACTGGGAAAGGGTCCTTGGACCGGGGGATTTCGCGCCCGGCATCCACATTCCCGGCGGTGGCGGGATGACGTTGGCCGCGGCCGGGGAGTCGCTGCGGCTGGCCACGGCCTTCTACCGTCAGTACTTTCCGGAGAAACCGGTCAGGGCCTTCGTCTGTGCCTCCTGGATCTTCAACCCGGAACTCGAGGCAGCCCTGCCGCAATCCAACCTGGCTGCCTTCATGCGGCAACTCTATCTGCTGCCCTGGCGGTCGGGAGGTCGCGATGGGCTCTTCTTCATCTTCGGACGGGATGACGGAGACCCCAAAGACTACCCGCGGGATAACTCGGTACGGCGGGCCATGCTGGACATTCTCGCCTCGGGCCGACGGCTGCGCTGCGGCGGGATGTTCATCCTGCCGGAGCACCTGGAGTCCTTCGGCCAAGAGTATTACCGGCGAGGCTGGACGCTGCCCGACCCGGCCGGGTGAAGGTTGCGGCCGGGCTACGGCCGAAGCCCCGGTAACGTGGCGGCACGCAGGGGCTGGGGTCAGCACTTGACGGTGATGGTCGACGGGGCCGAGAGGTCGGGGATCTGCAGTTCCCGGCGGACTTCGTCGTAGGACCACCGTGACGGTGGCAGAAGGGTCGAGCCCAACAGTACGGCCGTGGGCTTGTCCTGATCGGCAAGGCGTAGCAACCAGGTGCGCTGGGGGCACATGCCATCGAAAGATCCCTGGCGCGCGCCGAGGGTGACGGAGACGCTCTCCCGGTCGGCGGACACCTTCACCGGGGTTTGGGCGCAGGCGCTCTGACGGTGCGCCAGGGAGACGCCGTCGTCTTCGTAGAGCGTGAACTCCGACGGTGTGCGGCCGGGAAGGATGAGCAGTTCCAGCGTGTCCATGGGCCTCTCGCCGCGGTACTGCATGAGCGGTCCCAGGGCGACGATACCGCCTTCGCGCAGGTACAGCCCGCCGCCGCAATGGGAAGGCCATGAGATCGGGCGCCGGCCGGGACCCTCAACCACCGCGCCACTCCAGACGTCGAGCCAACGGCCGGCCGGGAAGTAGGCCTCCTGAATGAAGGCACAGACCAGCAGATCGCGCCCGAGCAGGAATTGCAGCAGGATGTCGCGGCAGGCGGGGTCGTGCTGAAACTCCAGGGTCAGTGGGGCGATGAGTGGGAAGCCGGTTCGGGTGGCCTGCCAGGCCCAGGAGTAGAGGTAGGGGATCAGGCGGGCGCGGAACTGGCTGTAGAAGCGGTGCGATTCGAGCAACTCGCGGCCCTGAGCCCATGGCATGCGGAAGTAGTTCCAACTGTTGATCTGGGCCCAGGGCAGCAGGTAGCCGAAGTGGAGCGCCTCCTTCTGGGTCACCTCCATGTCGTTGGTACACCAACTGTGGCCTACGATGGCGGTATTCAGCATGGCTCCGAGGGTGGTGAGGCCGCCGCCGGTATCGCCGGTCCAGGTTCCGGCCCAGGCCTGGAATCCGGCCCAGCCGCTGGGGGTGAAAGACAGGCCGCGGCGGCCCGTATGGGCCTCATAGCCCTCGACCATCTGGCGCGCATAGAGCAGGGGATAGAGATTGTGCATCTCGCTGTCGCTCATGCCGTTACCCCAGCGCCGGTCGGGATGATCCAAGACCTGGTAGGCGCCATCCTGCTTGAAGAAGTCTGCCCCCTGATCGACGAACTTCTTCAGGTGCTCGAACCAGGCCTCGTCGCGCCGGGTGATGCGGTCGGCGTACATGGGCGCACTGAAATGGGCATCCTGTTCGGCGTCATGCTGGAAGAACCCGGCATTGCGGGTGTTCTCGTCGACCGGGGTTGCCTGACCGATGCGGCGCTCGGCCTCGTAGGAGAGGTCGTAGTCGCAGCAGAGCCAGAGCTCCAGGTGGAAGCCCATGCGTTTGAGGGCGTTAAAGAAGTTGTGGGGGCCCGTCTGGCAGTAGGACGGAATCGGAAAACGGGTCTTGCTCCATTCCTTGGTGGTGGAGCCGTCGTAGTTCTTCTCCATCCAGCCGGGTTCCAGGCCGATGACATCACACGGGATCCCCTCGCGACGGAAGTTCACGGCGTCGTTTACCGCTTCGTAGTCGTTGGCCTGGGTACGGCAGATGTACCAGAGGCCAAAGGACCACTCCGGCGGCAGGCGGGGTCGGCCGGTGAGCTCCGTGTAGAGATCGAGCAGGCTACGGAAGTCGGGCGCCACGAACACGTAGAAGTCGATGGTCTGGCGTCCGTCCCGCCAGGCCACCGCCTGCGAATCCGCCGCCGCCAGGTCGAAGACGATGCGCTGGGTTGTGTTGACCAGGATGCCATAGCCCGCGGTGCTCATGAAGAACGGCACTGGCGCGTAGGACTTGACGTTGCGGACGTGGCAATCAGCCACGTGTCCGCGGTGGTAGAGGCGGTCTCGGGTTTGGTCGCCGAAGCCCACCCAGTCTTCGTCGGGGTGAGCCGTGAGGCGGACGGTCGAGCCCGCGGCGGCCACCTGGCAATCCTCGATGCAGACCAGAGGCTGGCCGTGCAGGTCGGAGATCCGCAGATGCCAGTCGTTGCCCCACTGGACGCTCATGGCCGGGGTCGTTGCCCGGCCCGGGGTAATCTCCAAAGCGGGGCCCTCGCCCGCCGTCGGCTGGATGAAGCCGTAACGGTTCAAGCTGCTGTCGGTGAAGTGCCCCCGTGGGTCCAGGCGCACTCGGACAATCCTGTCGGCCAGGAACTCCAAGCGCAGAACCCCGACATCGCCCAGCCGACTCTCGATGCATTTCATCTGGTGCTCTCCGGAAGGGACTGTTCGGCGGTTAGGCGGTTAGGCTACAACCCTGAGCCGCGAATTCGGAAACGCAACATGTCCGGATGCAGAACCTAACCGCCTACCGCCTAAACCTCTAACCGCTTTGGCGTCCTGGGGGACGCCTGTGAGGCGTTTGCCAGAAAGGTGATGCCGCTTGTATGGGGACCGATGATGACGTCGGACGAGTTCAGGGAAAGAAGCTCCCCGAAGCGGATCACATTGTCGAAGACCACGCCTTCCACCGAATGCTGCGCATCCACGCCGCTGACGTAGATGCAGGGGGTTACCGAACTACCGCCTCGAAGCGCACCCTGCCGCTGAGGTTGCGCCACTCGATCACCGTGCCGTCAGGGCTAAGCACGGCGCCTGCGGTGGCGGCCGTGAGTGAGATCAGCTTCAGTCCGGCGGGCAGGCGGGCATGCAGGACCAGCACCGGGGCATGGCCTAAGGCGAGGTCAATGAAGCCGCTGAGGCGCGCCGCTGGCGCGTCGTAGCGCAGCTCGTAGGAGACCCGGCCGAAGTGCGTAGGCAGGCTCTGCACGCCGAAGGGCCGGCCACTGCCAAGCCAGTGCCGGGCGCTGCCGCGGGCCAGGTGCAGGACCTCGCCGTCCTCCAGCACCAGCGCATCCCGGAGGAAACGCCCGACCGCGATCGGGGTCCAGAGATGCTGACGATCGCCGGAGCAGTCCTTGGCGCCGGCTTCCTGGCCGCGTTCCTCGCACCAGGAGTAGAGCGGCGTGCCATGATTGAGGGTGGCGTAGAGGTAGCCCATTGCGGCGTCGCCTTGGTTGCGGGCCAACAGCACCTCGGCCAGGTTGTCGAGGGTGATGGCTACCCACATCCCATCTTTCATCCAGCCGGTGTGGACCGGGATACCGCCGGGGCTGATGCGCGACTCGATCTGGCGGATGGTCCCGGTGATCAGCTCGTGTTCTGGGGGCAGGATGCGGCATGGCGTCGCCGCATTCAGCGTGCCCCAGCGGCTGCCGCAGGTGTGTCCGGGCACCCCAGGGATCCAACGGTAACCATCCCCAGCGATGGCGCCGCGGTCCAGCGCCGCGAGCAGGTCCTCCAGCGCGGTATCATGGTTGCGCCGCAGTTCGGTCAGATCCGCGGTCTGCCCCAGGATTTCAGCCGCCTGCAGCGCCAGCGCATCGGCATAGACGGCCCAGAGATTGTGGGGCAGGAAGATGCCATACATACTGCCGTCTTCGCCCATGAGGCCGCAGTCACCCATGCCTCGCGGCAGCAGCCCGTAGGTCAGGGGCTGTTCGCCGTTTATCAGGACCCGCATGCGGGCCCGTTGACGCTCCTGCCAACGCGAGCTGGCGAGCATCCGCGGGTAGACCGCGGCCAGGTAGCCCTGGTCGCCGGTGAAGCGGTAGTGCTGCATGACGGCCCACGACTTGAAGCCGGCGCCGGCCCACATGTAATGCCCCCAGCCCTCGGGGTCGTTCCAGTTGCCGTCCGCTCCCTGTAGGCCAAGGCACATCTGGTAGCCCATGGCGGCCTCTTCGTGCAGTCCGCTTTGATCCAGGAGAACGGCCAGGACCGCGGCCTCGAACGAGTTCGGCGCGCGGTAGAGTTCGGTGCCGGGGCAGGCTGCGATGTAGCCCTGCGCCACGGGCTCGCGCATGACGAAGCAATCCGCCAGCGCGGCGTAGAAGGCATTCTGCACGCCGACATCCGGGAGGCTGATGCGGGCAGCGCGGCCGATCCACTCGCGCCAGGCCGTCTTGCCCTGCTCGAATTCGGCGGCCCAGTCGTGTCGACGCAGGACGGGCAGGATCGACTGGTAGGCCTTATGGGGGCGCACCACCCAGGCGACGCGGCTCTGGCCGGGATCGAGGTCCCAGGCGAGGCACAGAGTCGTTGGCCCCAGCACCGGCATCGTGTCGCCGCCCAGGGCGAAGGCGACGATGCGGTCGGCCCGGTCGCCCCAGCCGGCGATCAAGACGTCGCGGTCCCACTCCGGCTGCACCCAGGCCGGGTTATGGCCCAGGCCGGCCTTCGTACAGCGCAGGGCGACGCGGTGCGGCGCCTGGTCGGAGTTGCGCACCTCGACCCGGACGATGGCCGCCGTCCGCCCGGCCACCACCTCCAGGCGCATGCTTGTCAGCGCCGTGCTGTAGGTGTTTTCCAGTACCGGCAGCCAGCCTTCGACGCGGGTCCAGCGGCTTTCGGCAAAAGGCTGGCCATCGAGTTCGGGCTTGAGCTGGACCTCCCACTCGGTCTTCGGCGTCATGAAGGTCGCCAGCGGCTTGTTGACGAGGTCGTCGTAAGTCCACGCCAGCCGCAGGAAGCCGGGTTGCAGATCGAGCAGCGTCTTGGCGCTGCTGTCGGGCAGGGCCACCGTCAATCGGTGCGGGGTGGCGAAGGCGTAGGCAAAGTCGACCCGCGGGGGCGGTTCGGAGGTCGCGGGGGTCGCCGTGGCGCGAAGAACCCGGTCGTCAGGTGCCGCTGTCGAAGTCGTCATGAGCATTGCCTCCAGGGAGAGCATCACGTTCTCACGCTCTCACGTTCTCAAGGCGCCCTGCCTCCGGCGAAGCGGACCAGCATGGGGTAGTCCTTCACGATCAAGCCGCGCACGAGGGTACTGCCGTTGACAACCTCGTTGAGCAGGTCTTGTTCGAGGCCGGTGAGGCAGTCGTAGGCGCTCACGCGGGCGAAGGTTCCGAGGACACGGAGGTCGGCCGGGGTCCCGGCGCAGTCGTCAACGGCTGGCCCAGGCAGCCAGAGCGCCAGAGCCAGTTCGCCCGGGCGTGCCATGGCGTGTCCCTCGAGGTCAGCCGGGACCCCGGTTTCAGCATGCTCGAAGCAGGCGGGCTGGTAGCCATCGAGTGCCGTGGCCAGGTTTCGCATCACGTAGTAGGCCGCCTGCGGCTGCAACGGCGTGATCGGGTCGGCGTTGAAGGCACGGCGCAGCAGCGAGAGATCGAGGGGGTAGAGTGGGTTCCCCCAGACCTCGCAGAAGAACGAGCCGATGCCGAGGGCGGTGTGCAGGACCGAGAGCCGGGCCACGTACTTCGCCTTCTGCAACTCGCTGCAGACACAGGCGCCCCACCAGTGCGGCTTGGCCGGCAGCGGGTAGTTGGCGCCCCAGTTGTACTCACTCGCGAGGTAGCCGCCGTGGAAGCCCTGCGCCTCGCACCAGAGCCGGAAGGCACGGATGTCGGCGACGTACTCGCGGACCGCCGGCGCCTCGGAGTCAGTCTGGTAGAACGGATGCCAGCCGATGAGATCGACGTCGCGCGCCAGCGCCTGGACCGCACCCAGGAACAGACGGGGCCCCGGTTGCTGCCGCAGCGCCTCGGCTCCCTGCCTCGCCATGCCGGAGCAGAAACCCGCGACGGAGCCGAGCATCACCTGCGCCTCGGGGCATTCCTCCCGGATGATGGGGATGGCGATGCGGGCCAGCGCCAGGTAGTGGTCCAGGTCGGGCGCCGCGCCCCAATAGACCGGGATATTCCACTCATTCCAGATCTCGAACACCTTCACCCGGTCGCGGAATTGCCGACACATGAAGCGCACGTAGCGGCCCCAGGCGGCGAGAGCTACGGGAGTGACCGGCGGCGCGGGGTTCTCGTAGTACCACTCCCAGAGCTGCGGCAGTCGGCGGGACGGGTCCTCCTGAGTGTAGAGCCGGTTGCCGAAACCCAGCGCCAGCACGATGTCGACGCCGCGCTCGACCAGATAGGTGATGGCAGCATCGGCCTCGGGGTCCACCGCCAGCTTGCCCTTCTCCTTCTCGACCCAGTGCCAGTTGATCGGGTCGTCGTGGTAGCCGACGCGGGCCCACTTCAGCCCAAGATCCGTGAACAGCGGCCAGAGCAGGTGGTGCTCTTCGCGGGTCTGGCCGAACGAGTGCAGCGTGGAGCTGACGGTGACGCCGGCTCCGCGGCTGACGAGGGCGAGGTTGGCGCCGCTCGAGTCGGCGACCTCGACGGCGGCGATGGAGAAGGCGAAGTGCCAGTTCTCGACGCGCGCCAGCCGCCGTCCGCTGATCCAGATCTGCTTGGCGGGCCGGGCGGGGAACGAGCAGACGAATTCGCGCCGGTCGGGGGTGTCGCCGCTCTCGCCGTCAAAGACCGTTTCCCAGTTCATGGCATCCCGGCTAACCTGGACGGTGAGCGCCCCCGGCATGCCCATGCCCACTTCCACCGCGCCCTGGTCCGGGGACATGGAGCCGACCAGGTTGCGAGGTGCGCCTGGGACCCGCTTGCGCAGGGTGACGCGCGAGATCGGCCGTTCGACCGGCAGATCGATCCGTATCCAGGCCGGCTCCGCCTCCGGCTGCGCCACGCTGCGGCTTGACCAGCAGGTGGTCGGATCGCCATCGATAAGATGCACTGGTTCGAGCGGCCGATAGTCGTTGGCGGGCGTGCGCGGCATCCTTGGGGTCGTGCCGCCGAGTTGGTTGAAGCCGATCTCGGCGCTCTTCTTCAAGCGCAGCTTCTGCAGCGGCGTCGTGTTCCCGACTTGCAGGCTGGCCGACTCGACCAGGGCTGGGCTTGCCGCCAGCACGTGCGTGTAGCCGTAGGCGTAGACCGGTACGCCAGCGCAGACGGCGCAGACGGTCGGGTCAGGGAAGCCCTCGACTCTCGGGATGGTGGTGGCGGGGCTTACGGCGGCGGGTCTGTTTGCGGTTGCCATGAGGTGTCCTGTCAGCTCAACCCAGGGGTCGTTTCCGCAGCTCCGATCCTGAAAGTACCGCCGGGAGTGCGGGAGTCCAACGGTGGACGCTGTGCGAGGGGCGCAGGTCAGTTCCGTAGGGTTTTTGTTTCGATCGTCTCCGCGTCCGGCGAGCAGAACGGGTCCCTTGACTCTTGGGGGAGACTGCCGGCGGGACGTGTCGCGAATGCCAGAC
>CAIZKT010000274.1:0-6399 GCA_903933565.1 uncultured Victivallales bacterium
AGGGGATTCTGCCATTTGTCATGGGTCTTTGGTCATTCGACCCTCTGCGGTTCTCAGACCAGCGAACCCCTACGGAACTGACCTGACGCGGCAAACGGCTTGAAAAGCGCTTTCGCGACACCAGCTTCAGGGCTGAATGTCGATCGAGTCCCTAATTCATGCCCGGAACCCACGCGGCAAGAAGGATGTGAACGCATGCGATCTCTCAGAAGCCGGCAAGTCCACCTGGATTTTCACACCTCCGAGTTCATGCCGGACGTCGGCTCCGGGTTCGACGAGAAGCAGTTTCAGCGGGCCCTCAAGCTCGGCCAGGTGAACTCGATCACGGTCTTCGCCAAGTGTCACCATTCCTGGGCCTACTACCCGACTCAGGCCGGGCGGATGCACCCCACCCTGAAGACCGACCTGCTTGGCCGACAGATTCAGGCGTGCCACGAGATCGGGGTACGCTGCCCGATCTACGTCACCGTGGGCTGGTCGGCCAACGACGCTGCGAACCACCCGGAATGGTGCGCCCGCAAGCTGGATGGAGCCATTGCCACGGTCAATTTCGACCTCGAGGCCAAACCGGAGACGCCGAAGCCGATCGTGTCCTGGAAGTTCCTCTGCCCCAGCGGCGCCTACCGCGAGTTGGTGCTGGCGCAGACTCGGGAAATCTGTGCTGCCTATGCTGTGGACGGCTTTTTCTACGACATCTGCTTCGGCCCGGCGGTCTGCTATTGCGACACCTGTCGCGCCGGGATGGCCAAGGCCGGCATCGACCACGGGAACGAGAGCGCGGTCAAGGATTACACCCGGAACAAGTGGCTGGAGCTGATGCGGGCCTGTCGCGCGCTCATCCACGAGCGCCACGCCGAGGCCACCGTCTTCTTCAACGGCGGCGCCAACCTGGATACGCCCCAGGCGATTATCGACAACCAGACGCATCTGGAACTCGAGGACCTGCCCACAACCTGGGGCGGCTACGACAAGTTCCCCCTGCGCTCCCGCTACCTGCGGCGCCAGGACAAGCCGTACCTGGCCATGTCCGGCAAGTTCCACACCATGTGGGGCGAGTTTGGCGGGTTCAAACACCCGGACGCGATCCGCTACGAGGCCGCGTCCATGGTGGCCTACGGCGCGTCGTGTTCCTTCGGCGACCAGGCGCATCCCTCGGGAGCGCTGGACCTGGACACCTACCGCAACCTCGGCGTGGGGTACCGTTACGTGCGGCAGATCGAGAAGTACGGGATCGGCGCTACCCCTCTGGCCAACCTGGCCTTGGTCGCCGGCGCCGGACCTGACCGGGTCAGCGACGCCATGGCCCATGCTGAAGGGGTGTCTGCCATGCTGCTGGAAGCGCAGCGCGATTTTGCGGTGGTTGAACCCGGTGACGACCTGGCCGGGTTCCAGACCGTCGTCCTGCCCGGCAGCCGTTTTCTGACGGCCGCGGCCGCGGCCAAGCTCGCCGAGTACGTGCGTCAGGGCGGTTCGCTGCTGGTGTTGGGCGAGTCGGTTCTGGCCAGGGACAGCGACACGGTGCTGTTCGACATCGGGGGCGAATACCTCGGTCCGGCGCGCTACAAGGAGGACTACCTGGCGCTCGGACCGCAGCTTGGCAAGGGCCTGGTGCGGTCGCCGTTTCTGAACTACAGCGCCGCGCTCCGGGTGCGCCCGACGACGGGGCGCGTCCTGGCGGCGATCCACGAGCCCTACTTCGATCGCACCTACGGCCACTACTGCTCACACCAGAACACCCCAAATCGGCTGGAACCCGCGGAGCAGGTCGGCGCGCTGCGGCAGGGCCGCATTCTCTTCCTGGCCCACGGGCTCGGCAAGATCTACCACGAACACGGCGCGCGGCTGCATCGCGACCTGTTCATCCGGGCGCTGGAGCAGTTGCATACCCAACCCCTGCTGCGCACCTGCCTGCCCAGCTCCGGCCGGGCTACCCTGGTGACCCAACCGCGGCTGAAACGGCACGTCGTACACCTGCTGTACGCGCCGCCACTCAAGCGCGGGCGCTGCCTGGTGATTGATGACCTGCCGCGGCTGGTCGACGTCCCGGTAGCGGTCCGCGTGCCAGAGGCCATCACCCGGGTTCGTCTGCCGCTGACCGGTACCGTGCTGCCGTTCCAGGTGCGCGATGGCGTGCTGGAAACGGTGGTGCCGGAAGTCCACGTCCATCAGATGTTGGTGTTGGAGTGGGGGACGTGACCTAGAGGCAGGCGAAAGAGCCCGTCCACAGCATGCTCAAGGCGCGGGGACCGGGAGCAGCGCCAACTGGTCCAGGTTGAGGCCACTGGCCTCGGCAATGTCCATGGTGATCCGGTGTGACCCGGCGGCGAGTTCCAGGACCGCTAGTTGGCCGTCGTCGCCGACCACGGCCAGGTTCCGCCACTCGATGGCCGTACCGCCATAGCCACCCGTGGCGGGAAAGCGCACCCGCGCTGCCCCCGGCAGGGCCTTGTCGTCGACAAAAAGCTGGCGCGCCGCGTCCTTTTCACACGAACCGCGCAGGACCAGATGATAGCGGCCCGCCTGCGGCACCTCGATCTGCCAGCTCAGCCGATGGCCCTTGTCGGTCCAGTGTGAAAAGGCTTTCCCCGCAACCCCAATCTTGTCGGCACGAATCTTGACCGCCCCGCCAACCTGCGCCGTGAAATCCTCGGCCTCGACCAGCGGCACCCCGGCGAGGGGCGGTTCAATGACGGGAAGCTCACAGCGGACGGTCGTGGGGTCACCCGCAGCCGCGGCCAGGGTGACGGAGATCGGCACGGCGCCGCGGCCAGCCCGTGGCGAAGGCGCCGCCGGAGAAACGACAAAGGCGTAGCGCCCGACCGCGCCGGGCGCCAGGTCGACGGCCACCGTGGCCGGCGTCACCGTGGCACCCGCGCCGGCCTCCAACCGCAGCGTACCCGTGACCGGCCCGCTCAACGGCGCGACAACCACCACCGTACAGGGGTTCGCCGCGCCCGGTGACAGGCAGGCCGCGAGCCCGCTCACCGCCAGGCTGACGGTGGCGGCGGACAGGCAGGTACGGGTCTGCGGCAGCGAGAAGTAAGCTTGGGAATTCGAGCTCACCCCAAGGCGGTAAACCGGGTCCTGCATCAGGCAGACCCGCCGGTCGCTGGCCGGGATGCGGGTCGAGTACAGGCGTAGTTCGCCGGGCAGGGCCGTGACGATTTCTTCTCGCCAATCGCCGGTCAGGTCGCCCACGACCAGCGGATCGCCTTCGAGGCGGGGTGGATACGTCGCCCCCTGGTAGTCGCGAAGCTGGCCCCGGTCCAGGACTTCCCTCTGCACATCCGCATCCCAGTAGGCCGCGCGCTGGGAACCGCCCAGCAAGATCGAGCCTGCCGTGCTCTCGGCCAGAATCTCCCCTGAGGCGGAAAAGACCCAGCCCGGCGCTTTGCCCTCGTAATTGCGGCCCTTGGGGTCGCCCTTCGGATCCTCCTCGGCCAGGCACTCGCAGCCGGGATGCGTGGCATCAAGGTCGGCAACCAAGCCAAAACCCAGGTGGTAGGTCGGAGTCCGCAGTCCCCAGATCACCGCGCCACTGCGCGCCTCTACCAAACAGGCGCCGTTCTCCGCACGCGGCGACTCCACCGTGTAGAACACCTCCAGCCCCGACCGCGCCGGGTCGATATCGCCGACGAAGCACTGATCCACATGCCCGTATCCCGTGGACCAGAGGGGCACACCATGGTGGTCGAGCACGGAAGAGCCCAGGATCACCTCGTCGCACCCGTCCTCATCCAGGTCGGCGGCGCGCAGCGTGTGGGCGCCTTGGCCCCAGAAAGGCTTCCCGGCGCCTAGGTTGTTCCAGTTCCAGACCCGCTCAAGGCGGTCGGCGGCCCAGAGTCGGCCCGCCCGCAGCCGGAGCGCGTCCACCTTCTGCAAGCCATAGGTCCCGCGCTCAACGATCAGACAGGGGGTCTTGCCGTCGAGGTAGGCCACGGCCATCAGGTTGAGCCATTGGTACTGCGGCGTGAAGCCATTTCGGCTCGGCCAGTCGGTCCGACAGCGCAGCTTGCCGGTGCGACCATCGAGCACCACCAGGTACTCGGACCCCGTTTCGATCCGGCCCGCCGCATCGCGCGGATCGGCGTCCGCCGCCTTGCACGCCACTTCCGCCCGGCCATCGCCGTCGAGGTCATAGACCACGAAGGGCGAATGCCAGGGGCCGAGTTCAATCCCCCAGCCCATGTCATAGCGCCAGAGGAAGGTCCCGTCGGCAGCGTAGGCCTCCAGCTTGTAGGTCTCGGTGCTGCGATGCCACAGGTATTCGCCGTTCCAGATACCGTACGCCGGCTGCTTGATGACATAATCGAAACGACCATCGCCATCCAGGTCTGCGATGCCCACCTGGTACGCCTGGTAATTTCCCTGGAACTTGATCGAGGTATAGGGCGGGTCCGCCGCCGCCACCGTCACGACCGGCGAGCGCACCCGGTCCCTGGCCTGGCCGGCAAGACGCACGGAGTACTGACTGTCCTTGCCAACCGGCGCGGAACGGTCCAGAAAATCTGTGGTGCGCGTCAGCGGCTGCGGGTTGAGGCGCTGCGGCGGGGCGCCCTTCTCGTGCCGGTAGACGTCAAACGCGACCCCCGCTGGGTCGTCCTCCAGCAGACGCCAGTTCACGTAGACGCCACCGTCCGCCAGCCGCGCCGCCTGCACCCCCCGCGACAGCCGTTCCCGGACCCGCTCCTTGGCCCCATCCTGAACCGTGGCCACGGTAGACGGCTCGGTCGGAGTGAAGGTGAGCGTGTCGTAGTAGGAGGGGCCGACGATCTTCGCATCGGTGTGCGCATAGCGGTCGTCCACCCACAGATCGAACGTGCCATCCCGGATGTCGAACGTGCCGATCGTCGGGTCACCGTCCAGCCGCCGCCACGTCGCGCCACCATCCGTGGAAATGCCCAGGGGGCGGTAGCCAGACACCGTCACCGCGTACCTGCCGTTGGGAATTCCGGTGACGTGGGTGTGCAGCACTGGCGCGCCCTCTTCCGGCGTGGCCCGATCCTGCAGGACCGACGGCGAGACGAGAACCGTGTTGCGCGACATGCCCTTGAAGGCGGTGGCGAGCTTCCAGGTAGCGAGCTGATCCTTATCCTTGACGATGGCCGCCGCGGGACCGGTCCAATCCTCGGCCTCGAAGACCAGCATCCGCGGTTGCTCTGGCACAGCCCCCTGCCGCCGCTCGTACTCCTGGAGTGCGGCGTTCAGGCTCTTGACGGGCTCTTGCGTCTCCCGGGCAATGAGACGGAGCGTCTCGGCGGCGGTGTTCTGCACCTCAGGGGCTGGGTCGGTCAACCCGGCCATCAGGGCGGGCACGCCTCGAGTATCCCGCGCCACCCACCACAGGGCCCGTGCCGCGGCGACGCGGGCGCAGGGGGCCGGGTCGCGCAGCGCCTCGGCGAGCGCTGGCGCCGCCGCCTTGGCGCCCGGACCCATCTCCGCCAGCGCGTCGGCGGCGAGGCGAGTTCCCACGATCCGCGGGTCTTGCAGAGCCTCGATCAAGCCCGACACGCCGACGCTATCCTGGCCCACCTGCCACAGCGCCGTCGCCGCCGCACAGCGCACAAAACCATTCTCGTCCGCCAGCGCGGCGGTCAGGGCGGGCAGAGCCGCTTTGGCCGCCGGACCGATCGCCGCCAGCGTCCGGACAACCTCGGCGCGCACGATGGCTTGCCTCTTCTTGCCCAGAACGGCCACCAGCGCGGGAACCGCCTCCGCCGCCGCGGGGCCCATTCGGCCGAGGGCCCAGGCGGCCATCACCTGCGCCGAACCCGACCAATCGCTGAGCTTCAGCGCTTGCGCCAACGCGGGCGCTGCCGACCGTGCCTCCGCTCCCACCATCCCCAGTGCCTTGGCCGCGTTCCAGCGCACCGGCTGGAACGAATCGCTCAGCGCCGCCGTCAGCGCGGGCAGCGCGGCGCCTACATCGGGCGCTAGCTTGACCAGCTCGACCGCCGCCCGTTCTCGAACCGAGGAACTGGGGTCCCGCAGCTCGCCCAGCGCTTTCTCGAGGCGGGCCGACCGGTCCTGCGCCTGCGCGGAGAGGCTCCCGCCCCAGATCATGAAGACCAGCATCGCCAGCCCCGTCAGACGGAGCGAATTCCAGCTCACCGCGCCGCATCGTTGGCTCATCTCAGCGTCCTCCCCGTGGGCGGTCTGTTTCCTGCAAGGCAGGGATTCCGGCGGCCCGCGTCAGCCTGCCGCCGGAACCGCTGACGACAGTACCACACCAGGCGCGGCGGCGCCAGGACGGCTGGATTTCCGGATTTCCGAGACTGGGGACAGGGCGCAGGTCAGTTCCGTAGGGGTTCGCTTGTGCGAGAACCGCAGAGGGTTGAGGGCCAGCCAGCCGTGGTGGGTCGAGAGACGAGGCGGGGACGCGGAAGTCGCGGGTTCGCC
>CAIZKT010000275.1:0-5084 GCA_903933565.1 uncultured Victivallales bacterium
AGATGGCTCGCCCCTACAGGGCTCAAACCCATAACCATTCTATTCCCAGGGCGTTGCCCTGGGCTGGTATGGCAACGCGCCTTCAGCGCTTCAGACGGACTCTCTTATTGCACAGGTCGAAATCGTTTGGAGTCGGCAGGGCCAGCTCTGCTCCACAGCCTGCGCGTCGGCTGGGGCTCTCAGTCCTGAATCTGCCGGATCGTCTGCATTTCGGTCGCCGACAGCGGTCCCGCCGCCACTGCCGCGAGGACGTCGCGGAGTTCGGTGATCGACGCCAGGCCGGAGAGGACGACGGCGGGGTCCGGGTCGCCGAGCAGGTAGCGGAGCGCGACCTGCTGGAAAGGCGCGCCGGGGTCCGCGAAGGCCGCTTCGAGCCGCGCCACGCGCGCCGCCTCGGGGCTGGGGTTGTCCCGTAGCCGTTGACGCCCGCTTGGGGTGAGTTGGCCACAGCGCAGGGGCGAACCCAGCACCACGGCGACATTCCGGCGCCGCGCCACGGGGATCAGCGTCTCCTGCGCCAGGCGGGTGGTCAGGTCGTAGTCACAGTACGAGAGGACGCTGTCGAACTCGCCGGTGTCGACCAGGCGGGCCAGGACGGTGGGTTCCCGGCCGGTGACGCCGATGGCGCGGACCAGGCCTTGGCTCTTGAGCTGTTGCAGGGCTTCGAGCGCGCCGCCGGGTCCCATCAACCGCTCGAAGGGGGCCGAGTGCGCCTCGTGGAGTTGCAGCAGGTCGATCCGCTCGCGCCGCAACAGCCGCAGACTAGTCTCAAAACTGCGCAGCACGGCATCGCGGGAGTAGTCGAAGCCCGGCGTGCAGCCGGCCTTGGTGGCGAGGTAGTACGGCTGGCTTACCGTGCTGAGGACCTGCCCAAGAATCTCCTCGGATGGCCCGTAGGCCCGGGCGGTATCGATGTAGTTGACGCCCAGGCTGAGCGCCTCTCGTACAAGCGTCGCCGAGTCCTCCAGGGTGTTGCGCCGTTCGCCCGACCCGGGTAGCCAGGCAGCGCCGAACCCGATTTCACTGACGGACCAACCCAGACGACCAAACGAGCGGTAACGCATGACCTCATCATCCTTGTCTTACCGACCGGTGCAAGAGGGGAGCCGGTGCGGGCGCGGGGCCGAACCCGAGCGTTTTCACTTGGACAGTTCCAGCCAGCCCGCTTTGCCCGTTTCCCAGGTCAAGCCGCCCGTGCCTTGCCACATCAACCAGGCGGCCGCAGCACTCTTGCGGACGGACAGGTTGAACTCGAACCGGCTGGGGGCCGACGCCTGCGGGCCCAGGAGGCCGAGCGGAATCTGGTACTCCGCGGCCCAATGCGCGGGGTCAATGACGGTTGCCGCGTACTTCCCCGCCTCGCCGACTTTCCGAGCCTGGTCAGCGGGGGCCCCGGCTTCCGTGGAGCTTTCGAAGCGGCCGTTAGGATAGCCGCGCAGAACGAAGATCGGGGCGTCCTTGCCTGCCGTCGGGTTGCGCAGGGCCACTTCCACCGCATCGTCGGCGCCCCAGCGGGCGGTCATGGCCAGCGGTTTGGTGGCGTCCACCTCGTTCACCACCGCCACGTACAGATTCTGGTCGTCGTAGGTGAGCCACACATAGCTCTTGGGGAGCAGCGGCTCGTGGTAAAGTCCCCGTTCGATGACCATGGCGCTCTGGGGATTCGCGCCGTTCCATTCGGCGGGTGTGACCTTACCGTCAATCGTGATCAGAGAGGCCGCCCGCGTGACCGGAAACACCGGCGGCGGGCCGGTGCGCAGTGAGGGCCGAAGTGGCGGCGGGGCGGGCAAAGCGGGAAGCGTCGGCAGGGGCCGGACCGTATGCGTCACCGGCCAGGAGGCGCGGCAGTCATCCCGGTAAAGCCCGATCTGCTCAACCGGGATGCGTTCGAAGCCGAGCTTCCAGGCTGGCGAATCTGAGCGCAGTTGGAAGTTGCCAGCCGACTCGTCGACGAATCGTGGGTCCTCGTTGATCAGGTTATCTTCGAGCCGCACCAGGGGTCGGATGCTGGCCTCGATGTCATCCCACCACGTCGCCTTCGGCTCCGCGCCGCGCCCGGTGCGCCGGATATTCTCCCCGGCGCCCTGCCAGAAGAGGTTGCGCCGCACGATGTTGCCTTTGGGTGACTTGGGGTCATCGCCGAGCAGGCTGAGCAGTTGCGGATAGCGCACGCTGAACGGGGGCTCCTGGTAGCGGACTCCCGCTATTGTGCCCTTCTCCTTGGCCTCTTTGATTCTGCCGTCGGCATGGGGGCCGCACCAGCCCAGGGCCCGGGCGTCGACGTGCAGGGCCTGGGGGCAATCGACGAACACATTGTTCTCCACCAGGTTGTCCCGGCCGCCGCCGATGAACACGGGTCGTTGCACCTGGTAGAAGACATTCCCCTGGAGGGTCGCCGACGAGAACAGGTCGTCGAGGTAAATGCCGTTGCAGGGGCCGCCATCCTTGCCGGCCAGATGGTGCAGGTAGTTGTAGCGCATGACGTGGCCGCGCAGGGTCCAACTGCGGCCGGCATAGATGGCGCCGCAGTCGTGCGACTCCTGACAGACGCTGTGGATTTCGTTGTATTCGAAGACATGGTCGTTGCCGCCGAACAGGATCGCCGAGTGCGGTGCATCGTGGATGAGGTTGTGCGAGGCGCGCAGCCCGACGCCGCTCATGAAGAGTCCTGGCCGGTACATGCGGTCCCAGCGGCCGAAGTGATGGATATGGTTGTTCTCGGCGAAGTGGCCCGCCGGCGTAAGGTCCTTCCGGTCGCCGCCCACCAGATAGATGCCGCCGCCGCCCATGCCATAGAGGTCACAGCCGATAACCCCATGCTCCTGGCCGTTGAACACCGTGACCCCGTGATTGCCCAGATTGCGCAGGGTGCAGCCCACGACGCGACACTGCTGGCCGCCGGTGACGGTGATGGCACTGCCGCGTGCCGTCTCCAGCAAGAGACCGCGAAGGGTGACGTACGACACCTCGGTCAGGGTGAACAGCCCCGGAGCCATCGAGACCTCGACCCTGCTCGTGTCGAGAGACTTCGGCGGCCAGAAGTAGAGGATGCCCGCCTCCCGGTCGATATACCATTCGCCGGGCCGGTCGATTTCGCTCAGCAGGTTGAAGCCGCAGAACCATTGGCCCTTGTGATAACCATAGTAGTGATAGGGCGGCTCGACCGCGATGACCCGCTTCTCGGCGTCGATGGACTTGATCTTGTGACGCTGTAACGCCCAGTCGCGACACCAGTAACCGAGCACCCAGGCATCCTTCTCACCCACCCACCGCCGCGGCCGGTCGCCCGCGTACTGGAAGATGCCTTCCGCGCAACTCTTCCAGCCCCGCACATCGTTGGCGGTGCTGCCCAGTACCTCCTCGATCTGGATGAACCCCTCGTTCGGCCAGCGGGAGATGTCCATGGGCTGGTCGTCGAAGAAGACCTCCAGCCGCGGACTGACCTTCTTGCCAACGCTGGCAAAGGTACTGCCGATGGCGTCTTCGGCCTGATTGTCGACCCGGGACAGCCAAAGCTGTAATTCCCAGGCTGCATCCAGGCCCAGGTCGCCGTACTCGGTGATTCCCTGCGCCTTCAGGTCGGTCTGGAAGACCTGCCCACGCGCCAGTGGATCCAGGCGCTCGAGGATGGCGGTATCGGTGACGGGTTGCCAAGCGTTGATCCTCTTGCCGCCGCTGAGACGGACCTCCGCCTGGGGCTGGCCACGGTAGACAATGGGCGCTTCGGCGGTCCCCGAGTCCGCGCTGGTCAACACCACGGGCGCCGTCAACTCGTACCTGCCGCCAAGGATCTCGACCGCGACCCCGCCGAGCGGTAAACCGCCCTGTTGCTTGATCGCCCGAATCTCGTCGCGAGCCCGCTCGAGGGTCGCAAACGGACCATCGGTATGCGCTGCATTCGGTTTCGGTCGCCGTCCCGACCAGGCATCATTGCCCGTGGTGGCGACATACAGGCTGCACCCCGGCGAGGTCTCAGGCCCCGCGGTGTGCGGCAACGGGATGCATCCCGCCATCGCGGCAGTGAGGCTCAGCAGGCATAAACGCAGGTTCATTCTTGGCTTTCCAGGTGAAGCGCAGGGGTGAAACGCAGGGGTGCCCCGCCGCCGGTCGCGGCGCCGGGCCGAATAGGCTGCCACGCCGACAGCGCGGCCCTGCCTTAGGCCGTCAGTTTCAGCAGGCGCGCGGCGTTGCCCGACCAGACCTTCTCCTGCATCTCCGGGCCCAGGCCAACCGCGTCCAGCGTCCGTTGGTAGTCTTTGATCACGTCCTCGATGACCTCGGTGGCGACATCGGACCCAAACAGGATCTTCTCCCACGGCTGGCTCTTGTCGGGCGCCTGGTAGTGCGGATTGTCACCGCCCCACCAGAGCAATTGCTTGAAGAACTCCGGGGGCCGGTACTTCAGGATCGAGCCGGACAGATCGAAGAAGAGATTCGGGTTCCAGCGTGCGATCATGGCCGCCTCATCGGACCAGGGATTGCCGAAATGCGCCCCGATGACGGTCAGGTTTGGGAAGGCCCGCGCGATGGTGTCCAGATGGACCGGCCGCATGCGGTCGTTGTTGACATCCAGGTACCTATCCTGGGACGAACGGGAGACGATGCCCAAGTGGAACAGGATCGGCATGCCCAAGCGTTCGGCTCGCTCGTAATGCGGGTAGTACGCCTTGTCATCGTAACGGGCGGCGGGCCGGATGCACTTCAGCCCGGTGAATCCGGCGTCCTTGAAGGCACGCACCGCCTCGGGATGGTCCTTGCCGAGCTGAAGCATGCCGAAGCCGAGATAGAGCTTGGGAAACTGCTTCATGGCCGCCAGAATGCCGCCCTCGATGCGGCGGTTCTCCCAGGTTCCGCCCAGCAGGCAGACCTTCTCGATCCCGAGTCGGGCGCACTCCTGTGCATGCTGTTCCGCGAATCCTGGACTCCCAGAGAAATGGACATGCGTGTCGATGATCATCTGACAGCTCTCCCGGTTGTGAGGTCCTGGCTGCTACCATACACTGCCAGGCGCGAAGCCACACCTGCGGCCTGCCTGGGCCCAGGGCGTATGAGACTTGCAGCCCCGGCACCCCGCGACGTTCCAT
>CAIZKT010000276.1:0-4221 GCA_903933565.1 uncultured Victivallales bacterium
CTACCTGGCCGCCACGGCCTACGACTACGAAACCAACATGCTCTACGATGCCGGCGCCGCCGGCCAGCGCTTCCTCAACGACATCGTGCGCCAGCGCAGCCTCGGCCAGGTGCTGAGCGGTCGGCCGGTGGCCGGCTCCCGCGGCCTGGCCGACCCCCTGGCACGCATGGCCCAGAACTTCGCCGTGCTCAAGGGTCAACTCGGCTTCAACAACCCGGCCACCGAGACCAACCGCTTCTCCCTCCGTACCGAGATGTTCCGCCTGCGTGAGAGTTCCAACGAGGCCTGGCGGACGGCCTTGACCAAGTGTCGGGTGGACAACGTCTGGGACGTGCCCGAGTTCCGGCGCTTCTGCCGACCCTTCGCCCCGGAGTCCGCCGGCCCCCAGCCCGGGCTCGTGATCCCGTTCACGACCACGGTCACCTTCGGCCTGAACTTCTTCGGCTGGCCGCTGGGCGGCGGCGACAGCGCCTATGACCCGACCCACTTCGCCACCCGCGTGCGTTCGGTCGGGGTCTGGTTCGGCAACTACAACCTCTCCGGGCTCTCGAACACCCCGCGCGTGTACCTGGTACCGGTCGGGGCCGACGTCCTGCGCTCGCCGACCGGCGACTCGTTCGCCACCCGCGAATGGCGCGTCCTGGACCAGAAACTGCCCGTGCCGTTCCCGATCGGCCCGAGCGATGTTGCCAGCGCCAGCTGGATCCCCATGAACGATGGCCTGAACGATACCTTCGGCGGTATCCGGCGCTTCTCGAGCCTGCGTGCGTACCACGACAAAGGGGGACTTTGACCCGGCGGAGACCGCCTCCGACACGCGCCTGATCGGGCGCTCGGTCTGGAACACACGCTGGCTCATCATCATCCCCGGCGGCACCCTGCTCTGGAACGCCGACGTTGGCCTGGACACCTTTGTCAACGGCCCGCTCGTCCCCGGCAGCAGCACGGCGCGCAACGGCGACGGGGTGGACGATATCAAGATTTTCTTCCAGACGTATTCGTACTCGGGGAACTGACGCAGAGAGCAAGCCTGTCGGCCGTCCCCGGCCGACCACGACAACCCAGGGTGTGCGGCGCGCACGGACGAGCGCCGCCAGCGGGCCGAACACGTTTGAGCGACAACGGGAGCGACGACCTTGAGAATAACAGCAAACGTGGCGCGAGGTCTCATGCTCGGGGTGCTGGTGTGCGCCGCCGCCCTGCGGGCCGCCATCCCGGAGCCGCTCGTGCTCTATGGCACCATGACCGTGACCGGCCGCGTGCTCACGGCGGCGGACACCGCCTGCGTCGTCGAGGCCCGGCGCGCCAGCGACGGGACGCTGCTGGCGTCCTACACCCTCGGCAGCGATCCGGCCGTGGCCAACTTCTGTTACGCGCTTCGGCTTGAGCTTTTCTCCACCACCCCGACCGATCCGACCGCCGTGACCTACGGCGAGGTCCTGCGTCTGGGGTTGCGCGAGAACTCGCTCGAACTGCTGCGCCAGGTCTATACCATCACCGAGCGCGGGCTGGTCCGTCTGGATTTCGGCGCGCCCGCCGACACCGACGGCGATGGCATCCCGGACGCGGCTGAGACCGACAGCGACCCGAACCTCTGGGACACCGACGGCGACGGCATGCCGGACGGCTGGGAGCAGGCGCACGGGCTGAACCCGAACCTCAACGACGCAGGCAGCGGCCACCTGGCGGCGTACACCGCGGCGTGCGTCGTCTACGTGAAAGGCAACGCCAGCGGTTCCGGCAACGGCAGTTCATGGGCGAACGCCTTCACCAGCCTCACCGCGGCCCTGGCCGCGACGACCCTCGGCCAGGAGGTCTGGGTGGCGTCCGGGACCTACAAGCCGGGCGGCGTCAGCCCGACCCGCAGCAGCACGTTCCAGCTGCTGGCCGGGGTGCCGGTCTACGGCGGCTTCGCCGGTACCGAGGCGCAGCGCGCGGACCGTAACGTGGCCTCGAATCCGACCGTCCTGAGCGGCGACATCGGCACGGTCGGCGTGAGCACCGACAACTGCTACCACGTGGTGACCGGCGCCAACTGCATTCTGGACGGTTTCACCATCCGTGACGGCCGGGCGGACGGCAGCGCGCCGCACAATGCGGGCGGCGGTCTGCTTTCAAACGGCGTCTCGACCCGGGTGGCGAACTGCCGCTTCGCCTGCAACCGGGCCAGTGGCGGGGGCGGCGCTATTGCCGGGAACCACGGCCTGACCGTGGCCAACTCCGTGTTCATCGGCAACGCGGCGGCGCTGGGTGGCGCGCTGTATGTGGACGGCGGCACGCCGCTGCTGGTGAACTGCACGCTGAGCGCAAATGCAGCGACTACGGCCGGCGGCGCGCTCTACAGCAGCGCCGCGGCACCGGTGCTGGTCAACTCGATTCTGCGCGGCAACAGCCCAAGCGAAGTCGCGGGCAGCAGCACGGCCTGGACCGAGGTGAGTTTCTGCGCGATCCAAGGCGGCTGGGCGGGGCTGGGCAGCCACAACCTCGGCCTCGATCCGCGCTTCGTGCGGGCGCCGTCGCCAGGCGCCGACGGCGTGTGGGGCACCGTAGACGATGATCTGGGCGACGTGCAGCTGGGCCTCGGTTCCCCCGTCATCGACTGCGGCAGTGACGCGGCCGTGCCGCCGGGGCTGGTCACGGACCTGGCCGGACGCCCGCGGCTGGCCGGCGCGGCCGTGGACCTTGGCGCCTACGAGTCCTGGGACACGGGCACGCCGCCGCCGTCGGGTGCGGTGAGCACGCTGGTCGGGTTGGGCTCGGGCCAGTCGGCCGCGACCCCGACGCTGCCGCTCGTCTTCACCGTGCGCTTCAGCCGTTCGGTCACCGGGTTTGGCAGCGCCGATGTGATCTTCGGCGGCACCGGCGCCGTGCAGGCCTGTACGCTGAGCGGTAGTGCTGCCGAGTACGAGGTGCGGGTGACCGCCATGTCGGTCCAGGGCTCGATCGTGCTGAGCGTTGCCGCCGCGGTTGCGGTGGACGGGGACGGTATCGGGAACGCGGCGTCGAACACGGTCGCGGTGCTGTACGACACGATCCCACCGGTCGCGCCGGTGATCACGGCGCCGACCGACGACAGTACGGTCAACCTCGCCCTGCCCCCGATCAGCGGCACGGCCGAGCCGGGCCAGACTCCGGACGGAGACGTGATCAGCGTCACGGTCAGCAGCGATCTGCTGGGCGAGCTGGGCACCACCACCGTGGACGCGGGCGGGCACTGGAGCCTGACCTCGGTCCTGCCCTTGTCGGAAACCACCCACGAGCTTACCGCCACCGCGCGCGACGCGGCCCACAACACCGGCCCGGCCTCGGCGCCGGTTGTGGTGACGGTGCATCTCGATCCGTATCCGGCGGGGGAGTTCTCGAACCAGATATTGTACGTTTGGGGCCAAGCGGAGCTGAACGGCGCCCCGGTCCCGGTCGGCAGCATCGTGGCGGTGTTCAGCAGCCGCGATGTCAGCCGACCCTGCGGCAAAGGCACGGTGGGGGCAGGCGGCGTCTACGGGCTGATCAGCGTCTATGGGTATGACCAGTTCGTCGACGGCTTGCCGCACGCCGGTGACACGTTGCGCTTCGAAATCTGGGACTGCAGCAGCGGCTCGGTCTATCCGGCCAAGACCGCGCCAGCCGGCCCCACCTGGACCGCCAACAACTCGGTATTACAGGTAGACCTGAGCGCCGGCGGGCTGGACGTGGTGCTGCACCAGGGCTGGAACCTGATCGGCTCCAATATCGACCTCTGCTGGTACGCCGGGGCGTCCGCAGACGCAGTGCCGTCCAGGCGGCTGTTTGCCAGCCAGGCGCTCGAGTATGTCGGCACCAGTATGGCCACCGCCGCACCCTTGGCGGATCTGGCCGGCAAGTACACCCGCATCACCGGCTTCGACGCCGATGGCGGCCATCTCTTCGACCGCAACCTGCCGCAGGTCGCCACGCTCAGGTACCTGGCCGGCGGCTATGGCTATTGGATCTACATGACCGTTCCGGCGCTGCTGCAGGTGCGCGGACCACCGATTCCGCCCGCGGCCACCACCGACCTGCGCGCCGGCTGGCAACTCCTGACCAACTGGACCGACACCTGCTACTACGTCAACGGCAAGATCGCCCCGGCGGCGATTCCCGCCCCGGATGGCGTCTCCTTCACGGCCGTGAACGGTATTGGCCAGGTCTTCGCCGACGCGGTGGGGCACGTCCGCGTCACGGGATACGACGCGGAGGGCGGAC
>CAIZKT010000277.1:0-3301 GCA_903933565.1 uncultured Victivallales bacterium
CGCGGCCAGGTATGGCGCCCCTTTGGGGCTGAGAATCTGGGGTATGCCCAGCACCCAGGGCGCTGCCCTGGGCTGAGGGATGGCGCCCCTTCGGGGCTGAAGAGGCAGAGGCGAACCCGCGACTTCCGCGGCTGGGGGTGCCGCCGCGAAACCGTAGCGGCGGGATGGCGGATCGAGATGGAAATCGGGATCGAATCGACGGGGGGGACTCGGACACTGCGTCCCCCCCTGGTCTCTCGACCCACCACGGCGGGCAGGCCATCGACCCTCTGCGGTTCTCATACCAGCAAACCCCTACCGAGCTGACTTGCGCCCCGCAATTCCCCCATCCATTGCGCTTCTATCACAGCGTGACTATGTTCCATCTCGTGATCCGGAATCAAACAATTCCCTACCAGTTCTACATCAGCCTCCTCCATGGTTGAGACGCAGAGAACAGGAATACGGATATGACAGCCCGCCAGCCGTGGGTTTTCGTCTTGCCCGGCCTCCCCCGCGGGCGCGGCGGGCGGGCGTCGGAGAGGCCACGCCAGGGCTTGGGAGCGCTTCTCGGGCTGTTGGCCCTGATGCTTGCCTCCCAGCTCTGCGGCGCCCCCTTTGCGCGCTTCGTCGACTTCACCCAGCCCGATGGGACACGGATCAAGCTCTGGGGTGAGGGCGACGAGTTCTCCGCCGTCTTCGAGACCCAGGACGGGTACACGGTCATCTTCGATCCCGCCGCAAAGGCCTATGCCTATGCCTCCTTGTCAGCCGACGGTAACACCCTGGTGGCCACCCCGTTGCAGGTGGGAGCAGGAGATCCGCTGAGCTTGGGCCTAACCACGCACCTACGCCTCAACCCAACCGCCGCGACGGCCCTGGCAGCCGAGAAGTACGCGCTCTGGGACCAGGGGCTGGAGGTCTCCCGTCGGTGGGCCGAGTTGAAGGCGCTCCGGCGGACTACATCCAAACTCGCGACCGACACTGGCCCCGCCTTGGCGCCCCCCTCATCGACCACCACAGGCTCAAGAGTCGGCCTTTGCCTGCTCATTGACTTCGACGATGACCCCGCCACGGTCCCACGAGCCGATATCGTGGACTACTGCAATGGCGATGCCTACACGGGCTACGGCAACAACGGCTCGGTCAAGAAGTACTTCCAGGACGTCTCCAACAACCTGCTGACCTACACCAATGTGGTGACGATCTACATCCGGATACCTAACTCTCTGCATGCGAAGAGCTACTACAATGACACCTCGAAGAACTGTGGGGTGCAGGGCAACCTGCTGATCCGGGACGCCATCGCCATCATGAAAGCGTTGCCGAACTACGCCAGCGAGATCCTGCCAACCTTCAGCACACTGACCGTTGACGGAAGCAACAACATATTGGCCTGCAATGTGTTCTATGCAGGCACAAACGGCGGCGCTTGGAACTACGGCCTGTGGCCGCACTCCTGGTCTCTCTATAGCGTCGGGGCGCAGGAGTTGTCCGCGGGCGGCAAGAACGTGTACCGCTATCAGATCACCGACATCGGCAGTTCCCTTGCCTTGGGCACCTTCTGCCATGAAAACGGCCACATGCTCTGCGGCTTCCCCGACCTCTATGACTACACGGTTCCCAGAGACTCAGCGGGTGGCGCGGGGGTGTTCTGCCTGATGGGCTATGGCGGTTACGACTACAACCCGGTACAGCCCTGCGCCTACCTCAAACGAGCGGCAGGATGGGCCACGGTCACCGAACTGACCAGCGCCTCCGCCCTCACGGCGTCGCTGACCGCATCGGCGGGGGCGAACTTCAACCACTTCTATCGCTATCAGAAGCCCGGTGTGACGACGGAGTACTACCTCTTCGAGAACCGGCAGAATGCGGGCCGCGACGCCGACCTCCCGGCCGCCGGCATTGCCGCTTGGCATATCGACGAACTGGGCGACAGAGACAACCAGAGCATGGTCCCCAATAGCAGCCATCTGAACTACGAGTGTACCCTGGTCCAGGCCGACAACTTGTGGCACTTCCAGAACAATACCGGCTATGGGGACTCCCAAGACCTCTACTACCTCGGAAATGCCGCGACCGCCTACACCAACCAGTTGACCGATAGCACCTCACCGGCCGCCCACTGGTGGGACGGCACCCTCTCAGCCCTCAATGCCCACGACTTCAGCGCCAGCGCCGACACCATGACCTTCGTCATCGGCGTTCTCGACCCCGGCAATCCGACTGACTTCGCGGCGGTCAGCGCCAGCACGTCCCAAATCAATCTCTCCTGGACTCGGAATCCGGCCAACAACAATGTCATGGTGGCCTGGAATACCACTGCCTCCTTCGGAACTCCGGCGGCGGCGACCACCTACTCGGCGGGTAATTCGCTACCCGGCGGCGGCACCGTCCTCTACAACGGCAGCAGCACAAGTGTCCCCCACAGCGGCCTGACTGCGGGAACCCTGTACTTCTACAAAGCCTGGTCCGTCCTTACAGGCCCCGCTTACTCGACCGGCGTGACCTGCTCGGGGAACACGGTCTTCGCCGTTCCCCTCTCGGAGGGTTTCGAGCACGCCGGCGCCATCCCCACAGGCTGGTCGCAGGAGTCGGTCACCGGCGGTACTCTCTGGACCTTCCAAAACGGGGGTTACGACGGCCAGCCTGCAAGCGCCCATGGAGGTAGTTACAACGCCCGTTTGTATGTGGGCGATTACAGCTTCCCCACGACACGACTGATCACGCCGATGCTCAATTTTGGCTCAAACACCACCAATACGCAACTGACGTTCTGGCATTGCATGGTGAACTGGTCCGGGGACCAGGATGAACTGAGGGTCTACTACAAGACGTCCCCAGGCGGCTCGTGGACCCTCCTGGCGACCTACACGGCCGACGTGGCGTCGTGGACCCAGCGTACCCTCGCCTTGCCGAACCCGAACAGCTCCTACTACATCGCCTTCGAGGGCATCGCGAATTACGGCTATGGCGTCTGCATCGATGACGTTGCGGTCACGGGCACAGGGGCCAACGCGGCACCGGTGATTACGCAGGGCACAAGCGTCCCGCAGACGATGGATGAGGACGGCTTGCCAACGGCCTGGAGCGCGCCGACCCTCGGCGCCACCGACGCCGACAGCGACACGCTCACCTGGTCGAAGCTGAGCGGGCCGGCGAACGGGACCGCGACCGTGAGCGGCACGGGCGCTTCACCCACAATCTTCACCTACGCGCCAACGGCGAACTGGAACGGCGCGGACAGCTTCGTGGTGCAGGTGGCGGACCCCTACGGCGGCACGGACACGATCACGGTGAACGTGACGGTCAGCCCGCGGAA
>CAIZKT010000278.1:0-6595 GCA_903933565.1 uncultured Victivallales bacterium
CCTACAGGGCTCAAACCCATAACCGCCCTATTCCCAGGGCGTTGCCCTGGGCTGGTATGGCAGCGCGCCTTCAGCGCTCCAGACGGACTCCCTGATTGCACAGGTCGAATAAAGCAGGCCGCCAAGAGGGCTGAGGAAACCGCCCGCTCAGCGCTTCGGCGGCGGTGCCTCGCGCGCCAGGGCGCCAGCGTCGGTACTGAGCACCAGGACCGCAAAGCGCTCGACCTGGGCCAGGTCGTCGCTGCTCAGGCTGCTGTAGTCGAAGCGCCCGCGCAGGTCGGTGTAGCCATCTTTGTAGAACTCGACCCGGCCGTCCTGGTAACGCGCATAGACTTTCACGTAGACCTTGCTCAGCGGCTTGTCGCTCTCGGCGTGGAGAACGCGCAGCTGGCCGTAGTTCTCCTGCATCTGGAGGTTGAGCGAGTGCGGGGTATAGGCCTGTGAGCGCTGCAGGCCAGCCGCAGCGGCCTCGATGACCACATTGCGATTGGCGTAGGCCTCCGGCAGGTCGAGGGCGAGTTCACCACCCTTGGTTGCCGCGGCGTGCCGGTCGCTACGGCTGGGACGCACCACGGCGAAGGCCGCCGAGGCGTCCTTCACAAAGGGAGCCCGCGAGAAGAGCAGTTCGACGTCCATAGGGTAGTAGTTGACCGTGATCTCGCTGAGGTTCCTGTGCCGGATGAGGATGCGCCGATTCTCGACGGTCAGCTCCAGCGTGGGTTCAGTGTCCGCGAGTTGCGTCTGCATCTGAGTGCGGTTTTCGCGGTCCACCACCCGCACCTCCTCGCCGGCGATTTCGTCGCACTGGGCCAGGATCTCGCCGAAGCGCTCGCGCCAGCGTTTGACGGGGTGCTTTTCGTAACGCCGGGCAATGGCCCGGGCCTCTTTCCATTGTCCTTGGCAGAGCTGGAGATAGGCCTGTGCGGCCTCGTACTGCAGGCGCTCCGCGACCGCCTCTGGGGGGACCTTGGCGAACTGCGCCAGGGCCTCCGCCGTACGGTCCTGCAAGGCCAGGTAGAGGCAGAGACCGAGGCGTTCCTCGCCGTCGAGAGTGCCCTTGCACGAGAGGCGCTCCAGGAAGGCCTGATACTGTGCCAGGAACACCGCGTTCAGGATCGTGCGGCGAGAGCCCAGCACATGTGCCCTGGCGTTGACCAGTGGCCAGTACTCCTTGTGCTCGTAGGCGCCGCGACGGAGGACATCCAGACTGAGGATCGGGCTCTCCAGCCACGGCCCGCAGGACTCCGCCAGGGGCGTCTGGGGCAGGTACTCCTTCATGGCCGCCACGTCGTCATGTTGCACCGCGTAAGACCACAGGACCGCGTCGAACCGGTGCTGCCGCCGGAGCAGGTCCAGTGCCTTGGTGAAGAAGACTTTGTCGCGCAAGCGGAAGGCGAGGCGCTCCAGCTTTGGCTGGATCTCGCGCAGATTGCGCTGCTCGAGGAACGCGAGGACCTCGGCGTCCGTGCCAAATTGCGACACGTAATCCCAGGTCCCGGTGCCCGTCTGCGGTTTGTCGGTCACCGTGAAGCTCCGCGCCTGCGCCTGCGCCAGCACGCGCCCTTCGCCGGAGACGATGGCGGGGTAGTGCTTGTAGGCGCCAGGCCGCGGGAAGTAGAAGACGTACTGAAGCGAGTGCTGCTCGTAGGGCTGCAGGAGCACCGGGGTGCTGCGCAGCCGCAGTGCATCGCCCAGCGGCACCGCGCCCTCCGGAATCTGCAACAGCACATCGACGTGCCGCGGGTCCGCGGTGGCGTTGGTGACCATAACGCCGCAGGATACGGCTCGACCGGCGGGGACCAGGTCGCCGACGCGGCGCGGTCGTTCGCCGTAGGGCGTGCGTTCCGGTTCCGCCGCCGGATCAGTGAACTCCTGGCGGACGAACACCTCCTGCGCCGCCCCGGCCTCCTGAGGCTTCAACTCCTTGCGGTAACAGATCGCCGGCCCGGCCGTCTTCAGCCGCAACGCGCCTTGCTCGACGGCCGGTTCCGCCGTCGGCGCCTTGCAGGGCAGATCGAGGACGGCCAGAGCCAGCATCATTTCGGTGAACGAGGCGGTGGCCTCAGCCACATGCACGCTCAGGAAGGGCCCCTTGCCGTCGTGCGCCGCCCAGTCGGCCCAGAAGCGGTTTTGGGGGACGCGCTCGGGGGTCTGGGCGCCGAGCGGCAGCTTCCAGTAGCTGGTCTCGGCCCATTCCGCGGTCCGGTCCTGAGCCACGTAAAGGCGTCGAACCGATTGGCGTCGGGCCCGGTCTGCCGACGCCGTCTTGCGCCCATAGGCCGGCGCTGATTCAGCGACCACCATGCCCTTGTCCGTCTCTTGCAGCTTCCCGTTGGCCTCGGCGCGATCCGCCTTGGCGGCGCGGGCCGGCGCCGGCGGTGGGGCAGAGGCCGGCAGAGCCACCGCGTCGGCCCGCATCACCACCTCCGGCGAGGCCAACGCCGTGCCGCTGTTGCCAGCCACCGCGAGGTCGAAGCCTTCGGCCTGCCCGCGGCCTTGCAGCGCCCGCAGGAACAACTCCAGTTCGGCCTGCGGGTTACGGGGACGCAGGGCGCAGACCTCCGCGAAAGCGCGCCGCACCGCGGCCGCCTGCTCGGGCAGAGCCTTGCCCAGTGCTGCCTGCTCGAAAGCATTGAGCCGCATCCAGCGCCAGGGCTCCAGGTAGGGTGAGAGATCGGCGCCGATCAGCCAGTCGTCCACCAGCGTCTTGTCCCGGCGGTTGGCCAGGTAGGGCTTGATGACGCGCGTAAAGAACTCCGGGTCCCGACGCGACAGGAAGACGTTGAGCTCGTGACATGCGTAACGGCTGTAGCGCTCCTGTTTGGCCTCCTCCGGCAACTCGGGCCAGTCGAGGATGAAGCGGAACTCGGCCAGTTCGGCATTGCCCGCCAGGGACTCAAAGAGGGCGTACACGTCGGCTACACTCGAGTAGGTCTGCAGGCGGGCGGCTGCGGCGTTGTCGATGACCACCTCCTGCGCCTCCGGCAGGGAGTTCACGGTACGCAGTTCGCCGAAGCGCACCGCCGCATCGAGAGCCTTAGGCAAGCGCAGGTCCCGGTAGGTCTCCGTGGGACAGGCCAGCGGCAATTGGCGCAGGACCGACTCCTGGCCGTTGGCAACGACCACCGTGATCATCTGCCGAGGCCCCAGGGCGGGGAGTGTCGCCCTGACGCGACCCTCGGCGTCCGGCGCCAGGTTGAGCACGGATAGCGCTGGCGCCGAGAGGACCTCGAGGCAGGGCGCCAGCGGCCCGCCGCCGCCCCGGTTGCTCACGCCCTCGGCCAACTCGAGACCCGCCGCCCGCGCCACCATCTGGGCCTGCGGCTTCCTCTCCTGCTTGTCCTTCGCTTCCGCCCAGGACTCGCCCTGCCGGGCCTGCTGTTTCTCGGTCTCGGTGCGCCGGGTCTCCCAAGGGTTCAGCAGGAGACTGGGGCGCTGGACCATGACCCCGGGGAAGACGGTCGCATAGCGGCGTTCGAGGACGTAGCGCAGTTCATCGCCGAGCGCTCGGCCCGAGACGTAGCGGGCTGGCGCCTGGGGATCCTGGTGCTGCAGGATAGCGTCCGGAATCCCGTGCAGCAGCTCCGTTGCCGGATCAGGCCCATAGAGCAGGCGATTGGCGAAGATGTGGACGCGCGTGCCGGGCGCCGCGTTCACCAGCCGGACGCTAAGGGTCTCGCCCGCGAGGCCACACTCGGCAATCCCCAGCGGCCGATACGGCGGTACGCTGACGGCCCGTTCGCGCCCCAGGATGTCCGGCCCGGTCCGCTCGCCGGGCAACACATGCACCCCCAGCCGACGGCAGGAAGGCAGCAACCTGGCCACATACTCTCCCGGCGGGAGCCCCTTCACCACCAGCAGACCGGCGCTGACTTCCACCGCCGCGGAGACGGTCCCGCTCAGCGCTCCGGCGCCGCTGACCGCGGCGATGCTGATCGCCGTATCCGGGACCACACCGCCGTCTGCCGGTAGGGTAAGAGACTCGCCTGCGCCGAGATACACGTTTTCTGGCCAAGGCGAGCGCCGCACCCAAGGCTCCAAGGGCACCTCGAGCGAGTTCGCCGCAAGCGGCGATTCGGCATGCACCCGGGCGATCTCGGCGAGGTCGCCCAAGGCCACCCGGCCAAGCTCATCCGTGGCCAGCACCGCGGTCACGGGACGGCCGAACAGGCGCGGCTGCAACTGCACGCTCACCGGGGTGCGGGCCAAGGGCTCGCCGCCACGCCCGATCAGTTCGAGCCAGCAGCCCTCGGCCGTACGCCGCAGCCACAGCATCCCCGGCGCCAGCGCCGACTCCGTGGTGTTCACGGCGAAGACCTGCCGCGCCACGAGATCGACCTTCTTGCCCGTGCTCACTTGCTCGATCTTGCCGGTAAGGGACACCTCGACGGCGCGCAGATCCGGGGGCACGGCAAACTCCGCCACATAATCCCGGTCCGCAGTCAGCTTGAGGCCCGCGGTGGGCCGGGCACTCGAGACGCCCTGCACGTCCGTGGTGCGCACCACCAGCGCCACCTGTTCCAGCAGTCCGGGATCGACCGCGGTCCCCTGCACGGTCAGGGCGGCACGCACCAGAATCCGCGCCCGTTGGCCCGCCTGCAACGACTCCGGATCCAGGTGGAAGCTCGCCTGGAGCAGGTAGTCCTCACGGCCATGCTCAAAGGTATGGAGCGCCGCAAAATCGCCCTGCCGCACCACCGCCTTCACCACCCCAGGGGCCGTGCTGAAGGGCACCACGATCTCGCCGTCCTGGTCGGCACGGTACGCTTGAGCCCCGACCTGCATGACCGCGTTGGCCACCCGCTGGTTATCCTGATCATAGACGCGGAACACATGCCCCGCCGAGCCCAGGCGCTCGCCCAAGCGCAGGCGGCCCTTGCGCACCAGCGCCCGGCTGCTCTTGCCGTTGCCGATGAACTCGATCACCCACACGCCCGGCCGGTTCATGGCGGGAAACTCAAACGTCTCCACGTGCCGCAGCATCGGCGCCTGCGTGTACGGCGCCACGCGCTCCTCGCCCGGCGCCAGCCCGTCCAGGTCAACCCCCTCGGTGATCTCGTCCTGCTTCTGCTGGTACCAGTTCACCGTGTTGATCTCGTAGGTCTTCACCAGCAACTGCGGCACATTCTTGACCGCCACCCGCAACCGCACCGGCTCAGCCAGGGCGAAGAGCCGCGGATTGTCAGGCAGAAAATCGACCTCGATCAGGTCCTTCAGCGCCTTCACCCGCGCCGGACTCAACATGCCAAACCACGTTTCCGCCTTGCCACTACCATTAAGGAGCTTGGTCTCGGCGAAGACCTCCTTCAAGTACGCTTCCTCGAACCAGGCGGCGAACTCCGCCACCGAGTCGGCGTCGCGCAGAAAGCGCCCCAGGCAGTCGCGCACCAACGACTCATCCGTGGCAATGGGTGGCATCCGGGTCGAGGCGCTGAAGTCGGCGCCCAAGTTGGCATACGGGGTGCGGGCCGCTTCGAAGGTCTTGAGGTAGCCCCGACTCACGTAGGGCATCTGTCGAGGCAGTTGCGCGTATTCGAGAAACCGCGCTTTGTCGTAGACGCCGCGGGAGCGGTCGAAGCTCAGCCGGTGGTAGAGCACGTGGGCCTTCACCGAATTCTGCGCCGGCGGCAGCCGCCGGGCGAAGGCCCACAGGCGGTCCAGATAGGCCTCCTGCTCCGCTGGGACATTCTCCCAGTCGGACACACCGGCGGGCAGTAGCTTGGCCAGGTAGACCCGCACAAAAGTGTCGTTGCCCAGCAAGTCGGGCATCGACTGGGCGCAGAGATCGAGTTGCGCCAGCAGGAGTTCCTTGTGCACCGCCAGGGAACCGAAGCCGCCGCTGTCGGGCCGTTTGAGGTCGGCCACTACCATGATCGGCAGTTTGGCGGAGTCCGGCCAGGTCAAGCGGGCCAGGAGTTCCCGCCGCCGGTCCGGCGAGAGCTCCAGCCCCAGCAGCACGTCCTGGGCCTCCTCCAAGTCCACCGCAAAGCCGCCCAAGCCGGGGTCCTGCAGGGCACTTTCGATCAGTGCCGCCCGCGTCACCCGCTCGGCGGGCAGTCGGCTGGGTAACTGCTGTTCGTCCGGCAGGACCTCGCGCTGGTGGTCGAAGCGCAGGCCCAGCACGCGCTTGAGGTAGTCACGCGTGCCGACGCCGTCACGACCATAGGAGAGCAGGCGCTGCCGATTGAAGAGCATCTCCCGCCGCCCCGACTGCGGATACTTCTCGGTGAACTGCGCCAGCAGCGCCTCGGCCTCCGGGAGCTTTCTCTGGTTCTGCAGGTCGAGGACGTTCCAGTAGTAGTGCTCCTCTGAACCTGGAACCAGCTCCTGCAGCGGCACTCGTCGATCGTCGGCGAGCACATAGCGCTCGCTGAAGCCAATGTCCTGGGCGGCGAGAATGGGGGTCAGCAGCAGCGCGAGAGCGGGAATCATCGTATTCATGGCGATGGTACTCCGGAGTGTCCGCCGAGACAGGCCCTGGCGTGATTGCCTGCGGTCAGTCCTGCTATACCATAGACGCGCGAGGGTCCGGAATCATAGGCGGGCGGGAGGGCACATGGCAGTTCCGTGGGGGCTTGCTTGTATGAGAACCGCA
>CAIZKT010000279.1:0-6825 GCA_903933565.1 uncultured Victivallales bacterium
CCGTTTCCTGAACCCCAGGACCAGAGCTGTCACCACCTACGGAACTGACCAGCGCCCGCGACCGGCGCAGGGCTTTGAGATAACGGGCCCGCTTGCGGTTGAGTCGCGTGCCGCGAGCGCTTCGTGGAGTTATTCCGGGCCGAGCGGAACGATCCGGCCCGTTGGAGGGCGGCCCTGTCGCAGACCGTGAGCCTGTCGAACTGGCGTGGCCGCCGCGGCGCCGACGCAGGAGCGCCCTCCAGGCGTCCTTTGGCCGCGGACGTGGACGGACTCGGAGCCGCGCGGCGGACCCGCCGGCAGCGGGCTCAGTCTCGAGGCTGACGGCGCTTTCTTAGAACAGCCCCCTGCCCTCAGGCTGGCGGGACTTTGCCACAGCACTTAGATTGGTGCGCAGGGCGAGTGTGCTAGGTTCACGGCACTGGCGCCCATGTGTGCGTCGACCCGACCGCAACAGGAAGAGACCTCGCCATGACGCTGACCTCATCACCCGGCAGGATCGCTTCGGCTCTCATGCTTGCGTCCGTCTGTTCCGTCGCCCAGGATTCAGCGCCTCCTCCAAGCGCGCTTGGCGGCTGGGTGAACACGGCGGACTTCGGGGCCTCGGGCTCGAAGGCGGAAACCGTCGCCACCACGGTCGCCGGTTCGAAGGAGATCACGGTCGCCGAGGTGGGCGATTTCAAGCCGGGCCAGGGAGTGACGGTGTCGCGCGCCAACGTCCGTTTCGTCTCGCCGTTGATCTGGGGTCCGACCGAGCCGTACAGCACCTGCAAGCCGATGAAGGACGCCATCGAGATGCGTGGCTATGACGGCAGCACGGGGAGCTGGTTCGTTTACCTGCTCGAGATTGACGGCAAGGAACCGTTGACCTTCCGTTGGAGCCACGATCTGGTGCATGACTACAAGTGGACGGCCACGAAGGTCCCGATCACCTGGGATTGGCAGAAGCTCAGCAACGGCCTCGAAGTCAAGTTCAACCAGCGCGACCTCGAGCTGGGACATATGCTGACCTTCGGTGCCCGCGACCAGCTCGAGACGGTGATCGAGAAGATCGAGGGTAAGACGCTGACGCTGCGCGCCGCCGCCAACCGTTCCGCCAGCGATGCCGTGGTGCGGCACGACGACACCACAGCCCTGCAGACGGCCATCGATACGGCGATCAAGGGGAAGCGCAACGTGTTCTTTCCCGCGGGCTGGTATCGGCTGTCGCGCAGTCTCCAGGTGAGTACCGACGCCATCTGCCTGGAGGGTGTGAATGGGGTCGATACGGTCATGGACATCACCTACGGTATCGGCTCCGTCTTCCATATCTATGATACGCTGAATGCGACGGTGCGGAACTTCCGCATGGTCGGGCACACCAGCATGGACGAGGCCGCTGGCTCTTTCACCACCTCAAGCGGCTTCGGGTTCTGGGCCTGCGCCCTCAAAGGCTGCAATGCGCTCGGTATGGAGCGCAACGAGAACCTCTGGATCGAGAACGTGCATGCCAGCCACATGGCCAGCGAGGCCTTCTACTCTTCGGGCACGAATCGTCTGAGCACCAAGGAGCAGCCACGTTACCAGAAATCGCTGGTCTACCTGCGCTGTTCCGTCACCGACTGCGCCGCCAACGCTTTCAACAACAACGACGTCGGCGAGAATACCAGCGTGCTCTACTGCCGCATCGACGGTGCCGGCTGGCACGCGGCTGAGATGCCGGCCCGTTTTCTGAAGCTGGTGGGGAACTACGTGCGCAATGCCGGCGCCTTCACCGTCGGCGACATGAGTCACCGCGCCGACGACTTGCACGCTCTGGGCTGCGGCCAGGCGATCGTCGTCGATAACGTCTTCGAGGGGATCGGCAAGTCCGGCGGCATCGCGGTCAACCATGGTTCGTCGCAGGTGGTGATCGCCAACAACCTGTTCATCAACTTCAATGGCCCGGCCATCACCGCCTCCAGCCAGACGGTGCGGACCTCTTTCCCGTCCAACACCGTGACCATCAGCGGCAATATCATCGACCTGACCTACGGGGGCGAGAACCCGGCGTCGCGCGCTGGCATCACGGTCAGTGCCTCGAACGTGATCGTCGCCGACAATCAGATCTACGTGCGGGGCAAGGTCGACCCGCGGGTGACCGGGATCGTGATCGCCGAGCCGGCGTTGAATGTCAATGTCCACGGCAACCTGGTCCGCAACTGCCAGCAGGGCCTCGTGACCCGCCGCGCCGGCTCGCGGGTGACCCAGGTGATCGACGCTACCACCTTCCTGGAAAATGGCTTGCCGCTGGAGTGGAAGAACTCGCATCTCTATCGCGGTTGGAACCTGGCCTGGACCGGCGGCAGCCAGCCAAACACCCTCTCCGTGCTCGACGCTTTCGACCCCGAAACGCTGCGCTTCAAACTGAAGGAAGCGCGCGAGATGAAGGTGGGCGATACCTTCCAGGTCTTTCCCGCTGGACCGGCGAACTGGACGATCCACAGTAACACGATCAGCGGCTGCGCCGATCCGGTGAAGCTCGACTCCTACGGCAGCGAGACCTCGTTCTTCCGCGACAACATCGTTTCCCGCGGCGAGGCGCAGGGGGTCAAGCAGGCGATTCAGGTGGTCGGTCAGTTCAAGCTCATCGGCAATACCATTTTTGGTTTTGACGAGACGGGGTCGAGTGCGCTGCTACTCACTCCGGACCCGGTCGGTCGGGTTGCCCGGAACTTCGTCCGGAATAATATCTTCAATCAGTGCGCCGCGGTGGTCAAGGAAGCCCGCGAAGGCTTGTGGAAGGCGTGCCTGACCGACGGCAACCTGTTCGTCAACTGCCAGACCGCCCCGTCCAGCGGCGGCACCGTGGTCAAGCGCGAGCAGACCGAGCCCGTGTTCCTGCCGCCGCCGCCGAAACCGACCCTGTCGGCGCCCAAGCTAGCCAAGCCTGCCACGGTTGATGGCGTGGTGGACGAGTGGCCGTGGCAGGACACCTCTCGCGCCATCGCCCTGGCCCAGTCGCCGACGGGCGATCCCATGCCGCCGCAGGGCTATGCCTGCGCGGCGTGGGACGATACGAGCCTCTACCTGGCGCTGCGCTTCGTCTTGCCCAAGGGGGCCACCGCGGTCGGCGGCGGGGGTTGGGGCGTGGGCGATGGGATCGAGGTATCGTTCCAAGATGGCGGTCCGAAGGCCGCGGGGCCGATCTACCTGCTCTGGGGGGACGCCGCGGGCAGGTTCGAGGGGGGACCGTACGGCGGCGCGACGCCAGCCCAGATCGAGACGCTGCAGAAGGGCGTTTCCTATGCCGCCAAACCGAGCGCCGGTGGCTGGAGCTGCGAGTGGAAGATTCCCTTTGCCGCGGCGGGTCTGGACCCGGCGACCGCGAGGAAGCTGCGGCTCAACCTGGTAGCGCATCTGGCAGCCGGCGACGGCTGGACCACCTGGACCACCACCGGTGGCGCGCTGTATCAAGTCGCCTCGGCCGGGGAACTGATCCTGCTGCCGTAACCGGAGGAAGCCGCGATGTCAGAGTCTTGCTTCAGCGCGCGCTCGGCGCCGATCCGCATGGCGGCAGCGGGGTTTGCCCTGCTTCTGGCGTGTGCCCCGGTTCGCGCCCTAGAGCGGCCGGATAAAGAGTTCAAAGTCTTCCAATTCCCGGCCGACCAGATTGCTCGCATTGACGGCAAGACCGACGACTGGGAGATGGTGCCGACCGAGTATGTCTACGGCACCAGCGAATTGGCCGACACGGTCCAGGGCAAGGGCACCAACTACGACCCCAAAGACCTGGACGTCAAGGTGCGGGTGGGCTGGGTTAAAGGCGAAAATCGCCTCTACTTTCTCTACGAGGCCAGTGACGACTACTGGAACCTCTACTACCGCCGGGGCGACATCTTCGAGGTCTGCGTCGACGGCGACCTGTCGGGGGGACCGTTCATCTTCAACCCGCAGTTGACCCCGGCGGATGAGTACTTTCGCTTCCGCGGCGTGCAGGCTCAGAATTACCACATCTTCACCCCGCCCGGCGAGGGCCGCGACTGGGTTTTTGTCTGGGGTTGCCAGCCGTGGATAGGCCGCCTGCCCTTCGCCAACCACGCCTATTCCGGCGACATCAAGGAAGGCGAAAGCGGGCGTCTGGTGCTCGAGTTCTGGATCACGCCCTTCGACTACGCGCCCTACGACGGACCGGCGCGTGCAGTGCCCTCGAAACTGGTAGAAAACAACCTGATTGGCCTATCCTGGGCGGTGCTGGACTACGACGAGGACAACAACCGCTATGAGGGCTTCTGGAATCTCTCGCACCAGACGCGCATGGACTCGGATGCGTCCCGGCTCTGCGCCTTTCGGCTGATGCCGCTGGAGCCGCGCTTCATCCCGGAACTCCAGGCGGAGTGGTCCTTTGTGGTGCTGGACATGGACCGGCGGCTGGTGGCCTTCAAGGACCTGTCGCACGGCCCGATCACCACCTGGCTATGGGATTTCGATGACGGCACGACCTCGGGCGAACAGCACCCGATCCATGCCTACGGCAAGGCGGGCGAGTACGTGGTCACGCTGACGGTCAGCGGGCCCAAGGGCCAGGCGCGCCGGATCAAGGTCTTCGAGGTCGTGGTGAAGTGAGGCTGTCCGCGGGGCGCGGCGCAGTCTACGGGACAGACGGGGGTCAAGAATGATCAGCAAACCGACTATCGCCATGATTACGGTCGTCATGGCGGCCACGGTGAGCGTGGGCCAGGCGGCGGAGGGTGGGGCGCCGGCCTGGCCGTGGGCTGAGTACGGCATTGCCCAGACCACAAACCCGGCCGGTATTCCCACCCAGCGCACGGATTGGGCGCTGAACTACCATCAGGGGATGCTGGAACTGGCCGACAAGGAGAGCATCCGCGTCCTCTTTCTGGGCGATTCCATGATGAACGACATCTGGAAGTCACGGTCGCTGGTCTATGCCGAGAGAGTGAAAGCGGGTGGGAACCCAGTCTGGCAGACGTACTACGCCCCCCTGCCCGCCGCCAACTTTGGCGTGTCGGGTGATGAAACCGGCCATCTGCTCTGGCGCCTCACCGCGGGGGGCAATCTCACCGGGCTCAAACCGCGCGTGGTGGTCTTGCTCATCGGCATCAACAATCTGATTCGCGGCCAGAGTCCGGAGCAGACTGCGGCAGGCATCGGCGCCATCGTCGGCTACCTCAAGACCCGGTTGCCGGAGACCAAGACTCTGCTGCTTGGCGTCTTCCCCTGCTGGCAGCCGGCCAGCAACCCTATCCGAGCAAAAATCACGGCGACCAACTCACGGATCCGCTCGCTGCATGACGGCAAACAGGTGTTCTTCCTTGACCTCGGGGACCGCTTTGTCGAAGCCGATGGTTCCATCCTGAAAGAGAAGCTGCAGGACACGCTCCACCCTTCGGAGAAGGGCTATGCGATCTGGGCTGAGGCCATGCAGCCGTACCTGGAGGATCTCCTGAAGAATGGCGGCGTCGGCGCGATCTGGAAACCGGCGGCCGCCAGCCCAGCCGGTCCGCAGAAGCCGTAAGCCTGAGAAACGGCTCGGGTCGGGGACGCCGCCGCGCGCCCGCCGGCCATGAGAGGTCCAAAGCGAGGGAGGTTCCACGATGGGTTCCGCTGCGTTCTATCCAAAGCTGGGTGCGGGTTCCGTCCGCCAACTCGCGGGGTGTGCTCTGCTGTCGGGGCTGTCCGCGGGTGCAATGGATGCGGGCGCCTGGCTGAATGCTCAGGACCTCGGCGCCTCGGGCTCCGAGTTCGAGACCACCGCGGCCACGGTGCCCGGGTCAGCCCGCATCGAGGTGGCCGACAGCGGTGACTTTAAGGTCGGCCAGGGGGTCACCGTCTCCAAGTGCAACATTCAGTGTACGACCCGTCTGTATGGTCCCGGTGATCCCTATGGCCCGGGCGGTGCCGCGCGTGACGCCAAGGACGCCATCGAGGTCCGTGGCTACGATGGCACGGCGGGAAGCTGGCTGGTCTACCTTCTGGAAATCGAGGAGGCCAACCCGGCGACCTTCCGCTGGAGTGACAACCTGGTCCGCGGCAACCAGTGGCAGGCGGCCAAGGTCCCGGTGACGGGGGACTGGCAAGCCCTCAGCGCCGGCCTCGAAATACGGTTCAGCAAACGGGAGTGGCAGCCGGGCGAGTTTGTCAGTTTTACCGCCCGCGACCAACTGGTTACGACCATCGAGAAAATCGAGGGCAAGACGCTGGTCTTGCAGCACCCGGCCAACCGCGCGGTCGCCGACGCCGTCGTCCGGCATTCCGACACCGTAGCCTTGCAGGCGGCCATCGACCGCGCCATCCGGGAGAAGAAGAACCTCTCGATACCCGCGGGCTACTACCGGCTCAGGTCAAGCCTGGCGGTGCGCAATCCCGAGGGGCTTCTCATCGAGGGCGCCGACGGGGTCAACACGGTTCTGGACATCAGCGAGGGCAGTGGTTCCTGCTTCGCGCTCCAGAGTGGCACCGAGGTGACGATCCGTAATTTCCGTCTGCGCGGCCACACCGGGACCGCCGAGGCCGCGGGGTACTTTACGTCCTCGAGCGGGTATTCGTTCTGGACCTGCGCCCTGAAGCCGTGCAATGCCGTCAGTATCGGGGGCACCGGGCGGGTCCTGGTTGAGAACGTGCATGCCAGCCGCATGGCGACGGAGTGTTTTATCTCGGGTGGGCCCTACCGCAAGGGCAAGGAGGAACCGGCGAAGTACACCAAGTCCTTGACTTTCCTGCGCTGTTCGGTGACCGACTGTGCCGCCAACGCCTTCAACAACTGCGATTTCGCCGAGAGCACCAGCATCCTCTACTGCCGGGTGGACGGCGCGAGATCGAAGAGCGTCGTGTAGGGAAAGAGTGTAC
>CAIZKT010000280.1:0-4593 GCA_903933565.1 uncultured Victivallales bacterium
CTCATCACCTGAATTCAGATAAGCTTTGTCCTGGCCTGAATAGGCGCTAAGAAAAAGCCGGCTTTGCCTGTACAGTGGTTCCCGACATTGGTACTCCCTGGGTTACGGCACAGAAGCTGTGCTCCATGCCGAGTTTGTGGCGCCAACGGGACACACGCCCCATCGCCTGGCGCCGCTCATCTTCCCGACCGCCGCTCTCAATCCATCAACTCATGGCACTTGTCAGGGCTCTTCGAGCACGATCCAGTGACCACGCTTACGGCGGAGGTGCCCTTGCGGCCGCAGTACTTACAGACATACGGGGATTGCTCGTCAATGAGCTTGTGGGCTCCCGATGGGCTCTTTGAGCACTTGCCGGAGGTCACACTGACCGGCGAACTCCCGGTCCTGCCGCAGAAGGCACAGGTGTACTTGGCCATTTGCCACCCCTCTTGCTGCGCTACTCTTTCCCGCGTTTCCGTGCAGCGCCTGGCTTCGGCCAAGCGCTCCTATCTCTCGCAGGTCGCCACGACGATACAGGACGGCAAGGGCTGGCGCAAGAGCCGCAAAGCCATTTCGGGTCAGGCGCGATAGGTTGGGCTGGTGAAATAGGGGGGTAGGTCATGCAAGTGCGAATTGCCGAGGGGCGCGAGGGTGATATCCGCCGGCTTCTTCAGGGTTTCGGGAAGTACGTTCTCGATCTGAAGGTTGGCAACAGGTCTCTGCTGGACGGCCCGCAGGACGCTGCCGCTGGCACGGATCTGGTGCTCACGCTGAAGTGCCCCTGCCATGAGTTCCGGGCGCTACGCACCGTGCTTGGCCCGCTCGATGCGGCGGCGGAGCCCGTTGTCGATGCGCGTCCTGATGCCGGTAGCATGGGGGTCCTGGTTGGGGGCCAGCCGCGGGCGCTGGTCTGTGCCACGCCCACCGCGAATGCCGCCGGCTCGGGGGCTGCGCACCTCGTGCTGGTTGGAGGCAGCAAAGTCCCGGCTGGGAACAGCATTCCGTGGGCCGCCATCACCGTTCTGCATGACGATTCCCGGACTGGGCTTAGCGATCTGGCCTGCCTGACGGGGCTAGAGCACCTGGAGGTGGACGGCTGCAGTCAGCTTGGCGATGTATCCTGCCTGCGGGCGCTCGCCGGACTCAGGACGGTCGCGCTGCGCCGCTGCCCGTCGCTGACAACCCTGGACGGACTCGCCGGACTCGCCGATCTGACCGCTTTGGACCTGAGCTGGTGCGCGGAGCTGACGAATCTGGACGGGCTGAAGGGACTGGCCTCGCTAACCTCCCTAGACCTCAGCATGTGTACGGCCCTGACGGACGTGGGCGGGCTCGGTGGCCTGAGCTCGTTGGCATTCCTCGACCTATACCGCTGCCTGGCCTTGACCACCGTAAGCGGGCTCGCAGGACTGAGCTCGCTGACGACTCTGAGCCTCCGCAACTGCACAGCGCTGACGAGTGTGGACGGGATCGGCGGCCTCACCGCCCTGAACATGCTGGACCTCTCGGGCTGTGACTCTCTGACGAATGTGGACGGGCTGGCGGGACTGACCGCGTTGGCCGCGCTGGACCTGTCGGACTGTGAGTCTCTGACGAATGTGGACGGGCTCGCCGACCTCACGTCACTCGCCGCGTTGGACCTGAGCTGGTGCGCCGCGCTAACCAACGTCGATGGCCTCATCGGCCTTACTGCTCTGTCGGCGCTGGACCTGCACGGCTGCACGACGCTGGCGAACGTGGACGGCCTGGCGGACCTCACCGCCGTGACAGCGCTGGAGCTCTGTGGCTGCGAGTCCCTCGCCAATGTGGACGGACTTGCCCGCCTGACCACTCTGACCACGCTCGACCTGGCCGACTGCCGTTCCCTGGCCAGCACCGCCGGCCTCGCCCCCCTGACTGCCCTGACCACGCTGAACCTGGGCGGCTGCGAGGCCCTGACGGACGTGGGAGCGCTGTCGAAGCTGACCGCCTTGACCGCGCTGAACCTGGGCGGCTGCGGCGCATACATCGACGTGGGTGTACTCGCCCACCTGACCTCATTGACCTTACTGAACGTCTCCGGCTGCGAGACACTGACGACCGTCGACGCCTTGGCGGGATTGACCGCTCTGACCTGGCTGGACCTCAGCGGCTGCGGCGCCCTGACGAACGTGGATGGGCTCGCCGGCCTAAGCGCGTTGGCATCTCTGGATCTACGGGGTTGCAGCGCGCTGAAGAACGTGAACGGACTCGCCCGCTTGACCGCTCTGACCTACCTGGACCTGAGCGGTTGCGGCGCGCTGGCGGACATCGGCGGGCTGACGGAACTCGCCTCCCTGAGTACGCTCAAGCTCTGGAACAACGACCACCTGACGAACGCGGACCAACTCGTTGCCCTTACTTCCCTGACCTCGTTGCACCTGAACTGGTGCGGATCTCTGGCGAACGTCGATGGCCTCGCCGCCCTCACGTCGCTGACCACGCTGGATTTGGGCCGGTGCGGATCTCTGGCGAACGTCGATGGCCTCGCCGCCCTCACGTCGCTGACCACGCTGGATTTGGGCCGGTGCGAGGCGCTGACGAGCATAGACGGGCTTGCGGGCCTGATGTCGCTGACTGCGCTGGACCTGAGCGAGTGCGAGTCACTGGTCAGCGTTCGTTCCCTGCGGACCCTCGGGTCCCTGCGCAAGCTGGACCTCAACCGCTCGCCCGCGATTCGAGATCTCGACCTGCTCACGTCATGCCGGGAACTCCGAGACCTCCGCTTTGACTCTGATCCGCCGGCGGCGGCGGCCGTGCTGGTGGCTACAGCATGGGCGCGACAGGACGTGGCGTGGTTCCAGCAGGAAGGGAAGATCACGGAACTGCTGAAGCTTGTCGGGCTAAGCAAAGCACCCGGGTTGCTGACCTCGCGGCTGGCGGGCGGGTTCTCGCTCGGACACGGGGCGGCTTGGGCGGCTGAGGCGCTGCTGGGCCTCGTCCGGGTGGCGCGCAAGCGTGGCGAGGTGGCAGGGACCGTCTGGCAGGAAGTGTTCGATGCGTGCCTGCGGCTGGGTGATCCGGCCTTCCGGCCGCACCTCCAGGCCGCGGTCGAGGCGTTGGACACGGAGACTGACCGCAGTTGCATCCTCGGGCCCTGGCTGGAGACGCTTGCGCGTGTTCCCGAGTCAGCGCGCTCCTGGGCGCTGGACCAAGTGGCGGTGATCATGGAGACGCTCGCGGATGACTCCGCCAGGAAGACCGACCTCACCAAGAAGGAAGGGCGATGACGATGGCTGAAACCATGGAACTACTGCAGAGTCTGAGGGCGGGGACGATGCCGTGGCCCGAGTATGCGCGCCGCGTAGCCGAGGGCCAACTGGCCGACCCAGGCCAGGGGCCGATCGTGCCGGCCTTCGGGGCAGCGCACCCAGAGCACCCGATGGCGGGAGCGAACCGGTTACCCCGAATAGAGGCGGCCGACGGACTGCGCGACGCCGCACGGGAACGCACAGAGCCCTTCCCGCCGCCCGTGCTTGAGGTGATCCACGCCTGTCTCCTTGACTGCTGCGCCGCCGTACGGTCATCGCTGGCACTGGCCCTGTTCCAGGCCGGGGACGAGACCAGTGTCGGCCCACTGACGGAACTGCTGCGTCTCGAATCCTCGCCGGATATGCCGGGGCGCTTGGAGGCCGTGCGACGCTTCGCACGGGCCGCCCTTGGCCGCTGTGCCGGCCGCGGGGAGATCCACTCGCAGCCGGGCCGTCCGCTGCTCCTCTGCCTGGCACGAGACGTTGAACTGGCGGCCAGCCTCGACGACCTGGCGGAAGAGTACGGGCTCCATCTTTTCCAGACCCACACCGCCATCGATGTGATCGCGATTCCCGCGGTTGCGCAGGTGGTCGATCTGGCTGCTTGTCGCCCTGATGAGTGGGCGGTTTTCCGGGGTTACCTGGAGGAGCTGGTAGCCGTAGTCCCGGACCTTCCCCCGGACCTGGAGCTGGGGGCGCCGGACGAAACCCCGCTCCTGCTGATGAACTGCCCTGATAGCGGCGACGGGATGGATGCGGGCCTGGTGAAAGCGAAGGGGACCATCTTCCGCTTCGGTACGGGCTGCCGGGACACGGTCATCCAGGTGATCCGCCAGGCGTTGGCCGACTGTCGTGCTGCGGTCGTGGGACCCATCACCACGGACATGATCCGCGAAGCACTGAAGTCACGGCAATGCTGACGAATCGCCATCGTGAACTGACCCGGATCGATGCGGCGGGACGCCGCGCCTTCCTGACAGCTCTGGGCCGGAAGCGCGGCGCCCGCATATGCCACTACACGGCGGAGCCCTGCGCCGCAACGCCAGCGGAGTTTGCTCGGCTGATTGCGGATTCCGCTGAAAGTGGACACCAATTCCGATCCACGGTGAACACCTGAGTCCTCCCGAAGGCTCTCCGGGCGGTGTCTGCCTGGTGTCCACCGTAAAGGTCACCGGGAGCCGGACTTATCGGCGACATGGGGAACCGTCTTGTTCGGGGGCGCAGGTCAGTTCCGTAGGGGCTTCTGTTTCGATCCTCTCCGCGTCCGGCGAGCAAAACGGGTCACTTGACTCTTGGGGGAGACTTCCGGCGGGACGTGTCGCGAATGCCAGACGCCGCGGAG
>CAIZKT010000281.1:0-9662 GCA_903933565.1 uncultured Victivallales bacterium
CCGGCACCGACCTGCGCATGGTCTATCAGCTCCAGGCCGCCAACCCCGCAGGCTGAAAGTGCCACAACCCCTTTTTCCATGGATCAAGAAGTCTGAGCCAGTTGCCGCCCGAGCTTCTGCGCAAAGGGCGGCTCGACGAGATCTTCTTCCTGGACCTGCCGGGAGAGGCGGAGCGCGCCGACATCTGGCGCATTCATATCGCCAGGCGCAAGCGTGACCCAGAGCAGTTCGATCTGACGGCCCTGGTGCGCCAGACCGATGGCTTCACCGGCAGCGAGATCGAGCAGGCTTTCGTCGACGCGCTCTACGCTGCGTATGACGCCGGCCGCGAGGTCGGCCAGGGGGACGTGACTGAGGCGCTGCGCCGCAGCGTGCCGCTCTCGGTCACCATGGCCGAGGACATCCGGGCACTGCGCCAGTGGGCCTCGAAGCGGGCCCGGAGTGCGGCGGGCGATCCGGCAGGAGTGTCCACGGCAAGGCGTATTGCCGCCTGAAGCAAGTCACGCCCTCGCTCCCTGCTCTGCCGGGTAACACCGGCAGAGCGGGGGAGCTGGTGGCTTCCCGAGGCCAACCATTTTCCGCTGCAGGAGCATCCCCGCGGACATTGGTGCAGGCCATGCGGTGACCCCCGCGGCCGAGGACACTTGTACCGGTATGTGTGCTGGACGACCAACTTCGGGGAAATGGATGGAGCTGGTTTAAAATGTTGGGGCAATTCGTACTATCTGGCTCGTCAAACGTCCTCGGTACGTGCCCGTGGAGAGTAAACAAGGAGCCAGAGATGCCAACAAGTGAAATGCCTTCTGCACACGTATATGGCCCTGAAATCATCTTGCGTTTCGCCCCGGTTCATGACGTTGTGAGCTTCCTCCAAGACGCCACACACGCCGGCAAGCGAGGCGTCTACTTGTATGGCTTCCGTTTTCCCGACCAGGCCACAGGCCAGCTCGGCCCCTTGCTTCCTTACTACGTTGGCAAGCACGAGATCGACATCCAGGTCCGCGTCGGTAAGCATGTCGATGGCATCAGGACGGGAACCCATCGCATCCTCGAACGGCATATCTTGCTCGCACCCGACTGCCGCCGTCACTTCCACTACCGCACCCGCAAGTCCGAGCACTGCAACTATGCCTACCTCCACAGTCGCAACCAGACGAGTAAGTCTGCCCTTCCCGAACCGCAGAAGGCAGCGTTGCAGCCGCACATCAAGGCGTACACGGACAATCTGTTTGTCACCTACCTCGCGACGAACAGCCTTGACCTGAGTGACGAAACGGGGTTCGTAAGACTCTTGGAGCGGTACGTGCAGCACCGGATCGGGGACGGGACCAAGTACCTAATCTCGAGGCTTGGCGCCCGCTTCCCGGCCGGCTTCTCCCCCACGATCAAGGCTGGACCTGGCACTGAGCACCTCCTGTGTTCGCAGGTCGTAGCCGTCCCCGCCAGACCAACTAATACGCACGAGGCGTCGCTCCGGCGCCCCGTCTCTTGTGAGTTTGCCGCGCCCATGTCGGCGCGTCTTCGGAGGTGGAGCCCCTTCCGATCCAAAAGCACGGCGCCTGCCGATTCCCCAGGATGGGACCTTGAATGCCGGATGGGAGACGGAGGTCAGGCAGAACGCCCTGGCGCCGGGCGCGTAGTAGGTCTTTCACTTGACTTGACCGTCTGAAGCGCGTTCGCCGTGGTGCGGATCAATCTCGGTGTGCCTTGCCCACCTGGAACTGGACCGTGCCATCTCATCGTGGGTGAACCGGCGGCGTGCAGTGCCGTTGTGGCCCTGCCGACCCCCATCATTCTCTACGGATCCACAAAGCGGCCCAGCGCGAGGTAGAAAAGTGAACCGTCAGGCGAGCGCCAGGTTCCGACCACCGGCATTTCCTGTACGAGCCCTTGAGCCTGGGAGGTTGTAATCTCGAGGGACTCGGCAATGCTGCGGCCGTGCTCGACGCCGTTCTCGATCGTGATCACGTCACGTTCCTCGGACTTCGTGAGCGTGGCTACCTGCACCCCTTGCTGCTCCGTGAGTAATGCCGCTCGTGCCTTGTTACGGCATAGTGTCGTCCGGCGCATCTGGTCCTTACCGGAATTGTCGCGCCAATCCGTGCATGCCACGGCGAGCAGTACGCGGCGCCCTCCAGGAAGGTGGATCACCTTCGCTCCCGCTACCTCCATAAGCAGCGGATTGGTGAGCAGGTAGGGGCGAAACGGCTCATCGATCACGACATCGAGAAACGCTGGCGTCTCAGGTGCTGACGCGCCGACCGTAGCCACGCACATCGCCAGCATCCATACCGAGCAGCGCTGCAATGTCGGCCGGTGCCGGCCCCGTGTCGGGCCAGGAGTCGGGCCGGGACGGGTCGCCTCAGGGTGCTCTTCCGGTCGCTCTGTCGCTGATTTTATCGTACTCAGACACCACATGAGTAAGGGCCTCCATGAAACGCTTCTGCTTCGCCGCGAACGCTTCTCGCAGTTGGTCGCGCTCGACACTGAGCAGGAGGACGTCATGCTCTACCTCGGCAGTCAAGACGGCAAGCATCCGCAGTGCGTCCTCTTCTACCTGCGCAACCGTCTGATAGAAGCCGTCGGCCGTGGGGGCCGGAGCCCGCGCAGTCGCCAAGCCCATCGAGCAGAGCGTGTCCGCGGTGTCGAGGTAGTCCTGCCTGCGGGAGAGGAGAATACCAGCGGGGTCGGCGGCGCCATCTTCCATCAGGATGCCAGCCGCAATCGGGGGCGGCCTTGCCTGCGGTTGCCGGCCCGTGACAGCAACTCCGCCTTGCGGGACCATCAACGTTGCGACAAACCGCGGTCCTCTCACCGTTTCCGAAATGACTTGGAGGCCGACCACATCGGCGCTCTTGCCGCCACCGGCTGTGCGAGCGAGAGCTTCCAATGCGTAACTGCGGGCTTTGCTTCGGTTCAGTTCCAGATTCCGCGCCGGGTCGAAGGAGGTGACAGGCAGGAACGACACCTGGATGACGTACCGATCCCCTTGCCCGTCGATACTTGCCGTGACCTCCCGCAATCCGCCAAGAGAAATGGCCACGATGCCAGCTTGACAGTCCCCCGGAAGGATGGCTGCCATGCACAGAACCAAGCCCCATAGGAGGCAGGACTGTCGTGATATCCGGCCGACTGCCTGCACGGGTGTTTCGGCTTGGGAGACTGATGACCGCCATGAGCGGCCGGCATGCCTGTCCCGGAGGAACGCCGTCACTTCAGGAAACCGCCGGCCTCGGCAGACGCCGCGGTCTTGGTCGGAACCTGTGTGGGCACTGCGGTCCCGCCGCCTACAGCATCGCGCGCCCCAAACTGCGCGGCCGCCGGGGCACCACTGTTATTGATGGCCTCAGCGGCAGCAGCGTTGCGGACGTTCTCCGGTGACCAGCCCAGCACTATCGTGAGCGTCTGGTTCTCCCCGTCCTGGTGGATGCCGAGAACAGTCAAGCCACGTACAGCGCCTGCCGCCGCAGCGGCAATTACCTCCGTGGACTTTTCTGCCGACTTGCCGGACTCCTTGACCACCCCGTTGGCACCCTCAAGCAGAAGGACCGTCTCCTCTGTCTTCGTCTCGACGGACGCCACGTTGGTCCGGACCCACTTAACGAACTCCTTTTCCGCGCTGAGCCGGGCGTTGCGACGTGCGACCTCAAGCCCCTTCGCCTGCCCCAGCGCCGTACTGATCCGGGCCTGCCCCACAACCACGCATGACTTCAGTGCCTTGCGTTCGTCCTGCTTTACCTTGTGGATCCCCGGCCCCAGCTCCGCGAGTTGCTTGATCTGCTCCTCAACCGTCGTCTGAGCAGGGGTATCCTGGCCCCAGATCCTGCCGCTGAGCGCCACGACCGAGGCACAGACCAGCACACGTACCGCATTGCTCTTCATACCGTCTCCTTCTGGCTAGTCGTCGCTTTCCGCTCGGATGACCATCCGAGGAAGCGCCGACCGGGAATCACTGGAACGCAAGCCTTACCGTCGCAAGATCCTTCAGGTCGTCTTGATGGACTTTCACGGAGAATGGGAGAACTACAGAGTCGTACCCGGCAGCGCGGTCCTGGAGATAACCGTAGTAGGGCATTATGTCGCTGCCCATTCCCACAACGCAGGCCGGATCGAATACGTAGAGACGACAGCCGTCGTAAGATTTCTCCGGCCAGAAAATATGGACCCAAAGATCTCTGCCGAACCGGGCGAGATCAAGGACGGACTGATTCAACGTGGTCCCTGCGTTGTCCACCAGCGTCATCGACAGCACCGGCAGAGAGCGCTCGATGAACTTACGCATCGGTACTTGGTACTCCGCGGGGAGGTCGAACACCCTGAACCGCTGGTTGAGACCGAGACGGTCCCGTCCAATGTTGACCAGAAGTCGGGTCAGTCCATCTTCGGAGTCACGCATTTCATCCAGAAGAGGACCGATGTCGGCAAACGGCAGCCGCGCGGGCTCCCCGGTGATCCGCATCGCGGGTGCCGAATAATACCCAGGCTTGTCTCTGGAGTAATCCGCCACGTGCACCCGTTTCCCCTGCTTTCCTATGGCACCGAGCAAACGCACGAGCTTCGGTGCAAACTCCCGGTAGTAGATCTCCAAGTTGAAGTACACTTGGCAGTGCATGGTGAAAGTGACCTGCCCGGGCTGGTCGGGATCGGGAACGACCTCAGGCTTGGCGTCCGCTCCCTTCCTGCCTTCCTTATCGATAGCCCTGACCACAAGCATCCTCGTGAGGGGATACTCGTCCCGCAGCTTCTCAAGGAGTTTTCTGCCGTCCTCGATTCCTTGGACCTGGCTGACCGCCCGCGCCCATAGATCCTCACCGGCCACCTGCACCGAGACAACCTTGGCCGCCTGGAGTCTTTCCGTCACCTTTCCTTTCTCTACCACAGCTTCGACGGTCACGGCGAAGACATCGCCTTGCCGAACCGGATCGCTCGTTTTCAGTATCTTCTGAACCAGGCCGTCGCTGTAGGTCAGAACCTGGTCGTTGATGACTTCCTCGTTCCTTGTCAGTGTCTCAGCGTCCACGATTGCGCCGACAGCCTGCTGGACGGCTGCCCGAATTGCATCCCTCTCCGCGTCGCGCGGGGTACGGCCATACCCGGTGGCGGTGACTGCTATGGTCTCTTGGGCCAAGCCGGGAAGGCTGACCAAACACGCTGCACACAGCAGGGCAAACAGGAACGCACGGACGCTGACTCGCTCCCTACTCATTCGACGCCCCTTTACGCAGTTGGGGCAAAGCGCCACCCCGGACAGTTCCGGCCGCTCCAAGTGGCGAAGGCGACGCCGTCTGCTTCGATGGCGATTGGGCTTGCCCAGATGCCGTGGTGTCTGAGCCTGTGTGCACGCCAAGTTCCCAGGCGCCCCCTGGTTCCACGCCTGGGGTGTCTTCGCGAGCAACAGCGGTGGGATATTGGGTCGAGTCCTGAGGCAGGCCTGCGGAACGAACCTCTTTCCGTGGATGGGCAAGGGTTGACTCTCGTCCACCTTCTGACAGATCCATGGGCTGGGCTGTTGCCCCTGTAACCGGGGTCCCCGGCTTGGTCACCTCGACGGACCACCTGCCGCCTGGTTCCACGCCTGGGGCAGGGATCGTGAACGAGCTGATGAGAAGACCCAAGGCCGTTGCATGCAAGAGGTTGTCTAGGCACCGAGGCATGGATGAAGTTTCTCTCTCTGAGCTAAGCGTTCCGCCCGGCAACCTCTACGTTAGCGGCGAAGGGTAGGCTGTCAAGGGTACAAACGAACGGTGCAGGCCGCAATCCCACTTCTGCCCCTGATCGACACTATTGTACAGCGCAATAGCACAATTGCGGCGGCAGGCCTTTCGATGCGTAGTCCGGAACCTGCCCCAAAGACCGTGGAGGAAGCAAGCAGCGACATGCGGCCGGTAGGCGGCTCCGCGATCGGGTATGGTATGCACTTGGGCCGCTTGGCCGGCACCCCCAGGGCCGCAGGCATGACGATAGCGGATGAGATTTTCAGCTCAGCAACATAGGGGAATGGATATGGGGTGCCTACTTGTCATGATCGCGCTGGCAGTACCGCGGGTCGTGATGGTTTTCGCCCTTTTGCTCACCGACTGGTTCGGTCGGGCCTTCGAGACCCGCATGTGGCCAATCCTGGGATTCGTGTTCATGCCCTACACGACTCTCACCTATATGGGGGCCATGCTGAACCACAACCATACGTTGACCGGTGGCTGGTTGGCGGTCTTTATCGTGGCAGTCTTGGTCGATGCCGGCCACTGGGGTGGCAGCGGGCTCACGTCCCACCGCGGGCGCCACAGCGGAGAGTCATAGCGCCTAGGGCTCTGGCCGCCAGTTGCGGCAGGAGCTCGGGCAACGTGGCAAGTAGCAGGGTCGGTCGGTCAGCACACTCAACGCTCGATTCCGCTCCCGGCCCCGGTGTCCGGTGCAATGGCATCGCAGCCCCGCCCGCGTCGCCCCGCACCCCCGACATTGCCTTCGAACCCGCCGCAACGACAGCCGCGGCGGGCATCCCCAGAGTTCTGCCCATCGCTTTGCCCTCTCGCTCTCCCCACTCGGCGGTCTCGCCCGACGTCTGATTGCGCCATGGGACCGCCAAGACACCTTTTCAGCCAAGCCCCCGTAACATCGCCCTTCCCGGAGGAACCCATGGAGCTGCGCTGCGACAACTGCGGCAGGACGTACGCTCACGAGAACGAACTCGCCTGCGTGTTTCCCGACATCCCGGACCTGTGTACCAGGATCGAGCCAAGCGGCATCGTGCCGCACGGCGAGTGCCCCAACTGCGGCTGCCTGGTCTACGACGAGCCTGAGTCTGAGCCTGAGACGCACCGCTGCCTTGCGTGCGGGGACCTGGTGGACGTCAACGGGTTCCGCGACCATCTGGAGTCGCACCTCCTCCTTGCTGCTCACATCTGGTCGCGGCGAAACATCTTGACGCAGGTCACTCCGTTTGACCCGCCCGGCGGCTCCAGCCCGTCGGCAGAAACCTCGCGAACCAGACCTCGGTAGCGCCGGTCTCGATGATCACATCGTGTAGTCCACCCACGGTGTCCTTTCCTCTACAGGCGGCAGATCGAGTTCCAGGCACAGGCGATGCTCACGGTCAAAGCACCAGTAAGATATCTTGCCGTTCCTCAGCAGTGATGGGATCCACAGTACGAAATCCACGAACAAATGAGCCGGTGCGCCTTCGTCGATGACTGATCCGTCGCAGCCTCTGAAGACGAGGATGCCGGGCACCATCTTGCTTGCGTCGTTCTCTGCCATGGCTGGTGTCATCAAGAGGGGTTCGTCGGAATGCTCCAATGTGAAGGAACTGCAGCCCTTCCAGATGGCCTTCCCGATGACTGTCAGCCAGTAACGGTACACCGGGGCATCATCCAAGAACCTGTCCTCACGGACGGGGCCAAAAGGCGTCTCAACGTACCTGTGCCATAGCAGCCTCATCGCGTATCCTCCCAACGATGTATTGCTTCGCCAGCGGATGTCCGTCGGCCAACGGGTGCGATACGCCCTTCCTTCGGCCCATCAGCAACCAGACCGCCTGCGGAACAAGTTGCGGATCTGCTCTTCTTCCTCCGCCGTGAGCTTGTTGAGGAACTGAGCGGACGGGATGAGGAGACGGAGCGCCCCGGTTGCCAGGCTGAACTCACCGACGAACTGACGCATCCCGATGTACAGGTGTTCCTCGCCCGGCGAGAGCACAGACGAGTTGGGATAGAGCCATCCTCCCCACGGGGCGGTCGGCAGGAGGGTGCGAATCCGCCAGTCGGCACCAATGGACACGAGCGAGTGCTCCAGTGTCACCAGCGTGGCGCCGTCTCGCTGCGGTGAGATCGCGCAAGGGGTGGAGGGAAGGCCCGTAACCAGGACTGCCTGCCACCGCGCGCCGGACTTCGGCCGAGTGAGGCGGATAATGGAGCCGCTGGACATGCACAGGTGCGACAGGCCATCGATCGCGTAAAGGCCGTCCGGAAGTCGAAAGAAGGCGACAACCTGGTGGTCAGAGATGTCGTAGCTCTGTTTCCCATCTGGGCTGAACCAGCGAAGGGCGCCACCGAACTCGCCAGCGTTGTAGCCAGCCAACCAACCGTCGTCGACCTCAGCATAGGACCACTCTTCAGGCGCCTGCCTGAGGCTCAAGGCGAACCTGGGACGGTACTCCCTCTGCGCGGGCGATTCCGTGGTGAGTTGAGCTTGCGGCTGGCCTCCCTCGGTGAACACTCGCCATTCGCACTGCGCATGGTTCGCTGCGTAGGACCATACCTCGCGCGCGTCGCGATCGGCCGCCGTTGGCAGATGGACCTCCTGCCATTCGGCCAAGTTACGCGGGTACAGTCCCTCAGTTCTGAGCCTTCGGCTGCCTTGCCCCATCCCACCCGCCCTGGCGACGGATCTGTCGCCATACACCGTTGCCTCACCCTGGTCCGAATCCAGCACCGGGCCAAGGCACGACTCCCGCCAGAACTCGGCGAAGCAGAGCCTCCCGCCAAGATGAGGATACCCCGCTGCTGCTGCCGATGCAATGGGCGAACGCTGCCACCCCAGTCCTTCCAGCCGCCCTGATTCCTCCCTCCGTCCCCTGCGGCATGATGTACTGAAGAGCGCTCTCGCCTGCCTGTGAATGTATCGCAACTTATGCATGCCCCGCCCTGAGCGCTTTCGACAACCCACCAGTAGGCCGCCCCCAGTGCGGCCGCCAGGAACCCGTCATTGGCGGCCGTAGCAGGGAGCGCTTGTGCCGCCCCTGCCGGTCACCTCTGACCCCAACCCCAAGGAGGTGACCCCATGTCCCCGGCAGCGCAAGAACTCTTCATGTCCCAGATCGCGCCCATTCTCGTCGCCACGGTGCCACGGGTGGTAATCCCCGTGGGCGCCGAAGACGCCGACGAACTGGTCCAGGATGCCCTGGTGGCAGCCTGCGAGGCGGTACACCGGCTGGAGAAGCGCGGCAAGCAGATCATCCCCAAGTCGGTCGCCTACTACACCATCCAGCGCCTGAAGTCAGGCCGGCGCTCGACCGGCGCCGGGAGGACCGACGTCATGTCCCCCGGCTGCCAGCTCGATGGGAATGCAGGCGTCTCGTCACTGGAAGAGCCCGTACTTGTCAACGAGGAGGACAACGAGAACTTCACCCTGGGCGACACGCTCGCCAGCCGCGGAGACGATCCAGCGCAAGTTGCCGTCCGCAACACCGATTGGCGCGAGTTCATGACCATGCTGGACGGCCGCCAGCAGTACATCGTCAAGGCCACGGCTGAAGGCGAGAGCTACACCGGGCAGGCGGCTCAGCTCAAGGTCTCACCATCGGCCATCACCCAGCGCCGGGACACGATCGCCCGGCGCGCCCGGTCCTTCTGGGGCGACTCCGTGCTTCAGGATGCGGAGATCATGCCCCTGTGGCGCCGGCAGGCGCAACAGCGCTGAAGGTCACTACGCCTGTGGGCGGTGGCCGCACCATAACCATGACGCCGTAGGAAGAAGCCCTCCCTCGCCGGGTCACGGCGGGGGAGGGCATAGCATCCGTCCGTCTCCCCTTTTTTGCCGTTGCTCGAACTAGAGCCTTTCCCAAAAGCCTCTGACGGCGTAATGCCACCGGAATGGTATCATGGTTCAGCGCCCCCGGATGTCCGTTTTCGGGCCTGAAGCGGGCCGTCGGCCCCGTCTCAGGCGGC
>CAIZKT010000282.1:0-5727 GCA_903933565.1 uncultured Victivallales bacterium
ACCTGCGGCGAACCGCGCAGGTAGATGCCGCTGTCGCCCTTGTCTTTGATCTTCCAGTCGACGTACATCTCGAAGTCGGCGTAGTCCTTGGCGGTGCAGAGGCTGCGGCCCTTGCCGCCGAAGACCAGCGCGCCGTCCTCGACCTTCCAGTTGGCCCGCATGTCGGCGTCCGCCTGGTCCTGCAACGCCTGCCGCTCCGCCTCGGGCAGCGCGGCGCGCTTCTCGGGGTTATCGACCTTGGACAAGCCCTTCCAGCCCTCGAGGTCCTTCCCGTTGAACAGGGCCGTGAAACCGGTCGGCGGGGTGTTGAGGGGGTCCGCGCTGTAGGGTTCAAGGGGCTTGATGAGGATGTTCTTGAAGTCGACCTTGGCGCCATGGCCAAGCCAGCCGATGTGGCCCGTCCGGCGCTTGAGTCCGGGGTGTTTGTCCAGGCCACCGCCGTCCGCGCTGGTGGTGAGCGCATCGACGTCGGCATCGACGATGGTCTGCTGGTTGAGAATGACGGTGATGCGGCTGCCGACGGCGCGGACCTCCTGATGATTCCATTCGCCGCAGGGCTTGAGGGCGCCGGTCTTGGCCGGGACGCAGCCGTAGATGGAGCCGTGGACCTGCCAGGGCTTCAGTTCGTAGTTGTGGACGTCTTTGTAGCCGTCGTTATCGATGATCTGCAACTCCATGCCGACGTAGGCCGGGTTGCCTTGGGCTGGGGTGCGGATAGCGACGCCATTGTTGGCGCCTTTAGGCATACGGAAGTCGAAGCGCATGACGAAATCGCTGAAGCGGTGCATGGTCAGCAGGGTGCCGCCGCCCTTCTCCAGGCAGACCAGCGCGCCGTCCTCGACGGCATAACCGCCGGTGGAGCCCATCCAGCCGCTCAGGTCCGTGCCATTGAACAGGCAGATGAAGCCGTCCGGGTCGGGCGCGGGCAGGGGCGGCGCCACGATCGGGGTCGGCTTGGGTGGCGCGGGCGGCGCGCTCGGCGTGGCGCTGGCGAAGGTCTTGGGGGCTTTGTCGGCCGCGTAGACCTCGAACTCGGTCAGATGGCACGATGGGTTGGCGCTGTTCTTGAGAATAGTGAGGCGGACATACCGGGCCTTGGCGGCGGGGAAAGTATGGACATAGCCGGCGCTGGTCGACGGCGTGGTGTTCCCGGCATTGTCCACCAAACGGTTCCAGGCGGCGCCGTCGAGCGAGCCTTCGACCGTGTACTGATAGTAGCGCGTGCCGTCCCAGTAGAACAGGGCGCGTGCCGTATCGAGGCTCTGCACGCTGCCGAGATCGACCTGGATCGTGGCCGGGGTGGCGCCGCCCCACCAGCCATCGTCGAGTCCCAGAACGCCGTTGACTGCCCGCTCCGGTGCCTTGTCGGTCTCCTGCGGTACAGTGGTGGTGACCGGGCGGCCCAGGGCCAGGTTGGCGGGATGGTTCACCTGTACCGCCGTGTTCTTCGGCGCCGCGGGGTCGTCGGAGTAGACCAGCAGCTCGACCAGATGCACGGCCTCGTTGACGCTGTTCTTCAGGATGCTGAGGCGGACCCGTCCTGCCTTGATGGCTGGGAAGCGATGCACGACGCCTTTTTCGGTCGCGGGTTTGGTGTTGGCGGAGTTGTCGGCGAGGAGGCTCCAGGTCTGACCGTCCGTGGAGGCCTCGACCTTGTACTGGTAGGAGCGCGTGCCGTCCCAGTAGAACACCACGCGCACGGCGTTGAGGGTGATGACCTGGGTGAGGTCGACCTCGATGGAGCTGGGCCAGCGGTCGCCGAACCAGGCGTCCTCGCGGGTGATCTTGCCATCGACTGCCTTCCAGGGCTCCTTATCGCCCTGTTGCGGGCAGGACGTCTTCACCGGCTTCCCTAGAGCGACGTTGACTCCCGAGCCCATGGGGAATGACTCCAGGTGCGCCTTGGCCTTCTCGACGCTCACTGCCGTCTTGGCCGTGTCCCGGACTTTTTCCATGGCGGCGTAGGCGGCCGGCGTGACCAGGCCGGGGTCATTGTCCTGGCGTGGGCAGCACACGCTGACGGCCGCCGCGGCGGCTTCTTCGCGGACGTCCTCGGTGTCGAGGGCCTGAGCGATGAGGGCCAACGCGGCCGGGTCGCGTACGGCGCCGAGGCCACCGAGGACCAGTCGGCGCTCGTCGGCATTCGTCGCGATCGTCCAGGCCTTGCCCAGCATGGCCGCCGTGGCAGCGGGAGCGCGGTCCGAGGGCAGGCCGACGACCCGCAGATAACCGCGCAGGGCCAGGACGCGGGCCTTGGGGTCTGGCGTACGGGTGGCCAGGGCGAGCAGGGGCTCGGCGGCGCTGGCATCCGGCCAGTCGGCGAGGGACTTGGTGGCGGCCGTGCGCAGGGCCGCCTCCGGGCGGTTGGCGTCAGCGACCACGAGTCCCAGGGCCTCGGCGCCGCCGATCCTCGCGGCCGTATCGAGCAGGGTGACTCGCAGCTCGCCCTGCGCGGTCTTCAGCGCCGCCACCACGGGCGCCGCCGCCGCCGTATCCCGTCGGCACACGGCCGCGAGCACCTTTTGGGCGGCCTTGCGTTCGGCATCCTCGCTGGTCGAGATGGCGAACGCCAGGACGGCAGGGACCTGCGCCGCGCCCGCGAGGCTTTCGAGGGTCTTGAGGGCGGCCTTACGCACGCTGGCATCGGCATCGGCGAGGGCCGCCGCGGCCACGGGCGCTTTCGCCGTCGCCTGCCGGGCGGCGAGCAGATCGAGCAGGATGGCCTTGCCCGCCGGGCTGGCCTGCGGCAGCGCCGCGGCAACCACCTCGGCGAAGTCCGCGTCGGCGACCCACGCCAGGACGCCGGCCGCTGCCTGGGCGTCGCCCTCGGCGGCAGTCGCCACCATGGCCACGAGCGGCTTCAGGGCGGTCTCGGAGCCAAAACGGGCCAGGGCTTCCAGGGCGGCGGCGCGGACGCGGGGGTCGGCATCCCCGAGAGCGCTGAGCACGGTGGGCACGGCGCGGGGATCGCGCCGCAAGCCGAGCATGGCCACAATGGCTTCGCGGGCCTCCGGGCCGGCTTGCGGGAGGGTGGCGCACCAGGCGGCGGTGACCGGTTGCCGCAGCAGCTCGAGGGTGAGCTTAATCGCACTCTCGCGCTGGCCGGCGTCGGTTCCGACGGCGGCCCCGATGAGCTGCGGCAGGGCCTCGGCGCCGGTGAGGTCAACCCGTGTCGCCAGCGCCGCGTAGGCGCCCGCCGGGGTGGCGGCGAGAGCGGTGCATAGTTCGAGGGCCTCGGCGGGATGGGCGTCAGCACGCAGCCGACGGGCGAGAATGACGGCCGCATGAACCCCCAGGCGTTGCTCCGAGATCGAGCTGGCCGAGGCGGCGGCGAGGATCGGGTCTCGAGCCTGGGGTGAACCGATGTCGGCCAGGGCCAGGAGAGCGGCATGCCGCAGGGTGGTATCCGCCGCCGTCGTCAGGGGCAGCAGGGCGTCGGCGGACTCCGCATCGCGGGCGCTGCCGAGGGCAACCACAAGCTGCAAGCGCAGGTCTCCCTGGGCCGCGGGCAGAGCCTGGCGCAGGGCGGCGAGGGCCGCTGGCGTGCCGATCTGGCGCAGGGCGCGAACCGCCGGTTCGCCGAGGCGCGCCTCCGTCAGGCGCGCCGCCAGCGGCGCCACGGCTTCGTCGTGGCCGACCAGCTGAAGTTGGGCGATGAAGAAGGCTTGGACGTCTGGATCCGCTGCCTGCCGCAAGCCCTCGATCATCGCCTCGGAGACCAGGGCGCGCTGCTCCTCGGTGGCGTCGTTGCCGACGGACAGGGCCAGGCCGTTCAGCCCCGAACGCGCGCCGGCGTCTTCACCCCGACCGGGCGCCTTCACCAGCGCCACCAGTTCATGGAGTGCCGGAGTGCCCCGCTGCAACAGTTCAGCGAGGATGCGGCGGCCCACCTCGGGTTGCGCCCAGACCAACTGCGCTGCCAGTTCCGGCACCGGTGTGGTTGACGGGGCAGGGGCCGTGGCCTTGACCTCGGGGGTCGGCGGCGCGAGTTCCGGGCGCGGCGCCGGGCGCCTTGAGAGATGACGGCAGGCCGGTGCCCCCAGCGCCAGAGCGACTAGTGCGAGGGCCAGCGTCCGCTTGATCGTAGCCATAGCGTGTTTCCTCACCGCCGCAACGAAGACTCTTGCGTTCGGTTTCATCGTCATCGTGGGGTCTAGCACAGCCGCCAGGGCGCCCGCATCGGCTGGTGGACCAGGCGGTTGGCCACCTCGTCGTTGACGAACTCCAGCCGGACCGGATCGAAGTACAGCTTGCGGCCGGTGCGGATGGCGGCGTTCGCCAGATGCACGAGGAGGTTGCTGCGGTCGCCGTTGAGTTCGTTGAGACCGAACCTGCGGCGGGTACGCATCGAAATGTTGAAGTCGCTGATCATGGGCTCGGGCTCGGGGAGTTGCCGAACCAGCTCGGCAAGCTGAGGCGGATCGGTGCGGAAGCCCGGGTAGACCTTGCCGTTGGGACCTTCGATGTAGGGCTTGTCCTTGGTCTCCTGCTCGCCCCACTCGCACGACTCGAGGATCAGCGTACAGCCATCGGCGTACTTCATCCAGACCCGTCCCCAAGGCCCCACCGCGTCGTCATGCTGTGGCCACGGCGCGTAGGCCTCGACTTCCACGGGGCTGGTGTCGTCCTTGTCGAGGAGATACTGCACGGGGTCGAGGTAGTGCTGGCCCATGTCTGCCAGACCGCCACCATCGTAGTCCCAGTAGCCGCGGAAGCTGCCGTGGGTGCGGTGGCGGAAGTAGGGCTTGACCGGCGCCGGCCCGAGCCAGGCGTTGTAGTCCAGCTCCGGCGGCACCGGCTCCGGCGGCACGTTGATCTTCCCCGACCACATGCTGGCTTTCCAGTTGAAGCCCGTGTGGGCGCTGACCCGGACCGTCAGCGGCCAGCCGAGGGCACCGCTCAGGATCAGCTTCTTGAGGGGTTTGACGGCGCAACCCAGGCCGTAGAAGCCACCGTACAGGCGGAACCAGGTATTGAGGCGGAAGACGCGGCCGTTGCGGCGCACGGCATCGCGGACGTAGCGCCCCTCGCCGATGGTCCGCGTCATCGGTTTCTCACCCCAGACATCGCAGCCGGCATCGAGGGCGGCGAGGTTCTGCAGGGTATGCCAGTGCGGCGGGGTGACGACGTGACAGCAGTCGACGTCCTCACTGGCCAGCATGTCGCGGAAGTCGCGGTAGGCTTTGCAGTCGGCGCCGCCCTTGGCCTTGGCCGCCGCGAGGCGGTTGGCATCGACATCGCAGACGGCCACGAGCTTGGCTGCCGGGTCGCGCAGGACCATATCAATATGGCCGTTGCCCATACCGCCGCAGCCGATGACCGCGTGGTTGATGCGGTCGTTGGCCGCAGGCTGCCCGTCGGCGCCCAGGACACCCCTGGGAATGATCGTGATGGCGGCGCCGGCCAGGGCCGACTGCCCCAGGAACTGACGCCGCGAAAGACTGACTCTGTCCTTGGTCATAACCCGCTCCCTCGTCATCGCAGCGCGCGCCGAAACCGGACCACTGCCGGGGCCGGACACCGGGCGGCGTCTGGGTGAGTATAACCCCCCCACCGAGCGCCGCAACTGCATTCCCCGGCTCCAGGGAAATGGAGATGCGGTGGGCCCCACTGCGGTTTGCTGGAGATGCGGTGGGCTCCACCGCGGTCTGGTGGAGATGCGGTGGGCTCCACCGCCGCGCCTGAGGCCAGGCGCCTCTCCAGGGGAATGGACCGGCCGCGGCTCGC
>CAIZKT010000283.1:0-18069 GCA_903933565.1 uncultured Victivallales bacterium
AGATGGCTCGCCCCTACAGGGCTCAAACCCATAACCATTCTATTCCCAGGGCGTTGCCCTGGGCTGGTATGGCAACGCGCCTTCAGCGCTTCAGACGGACTCTCTTATTGCACAGGTCACTAATTATTCTGCATCAACCATAGTCTATGGGCACTCGCCTCTGGCTGCTATACCTCAGACAAGCGCTTGACGCTATGCCTACCGCATGCGAGGATATGAGGCATGAGGCTCTTGCAGAACCCTCGGCTTACCCGCATCTCGCCTGGAGTCGGCGGTCCGCTCGGGCGTAGCCAGGGCTTCCGCCGTATCTGGGGTGCCACGATCCGCCGCGGCGGACCCTGAACGGGCGTGGCAGCGCGGGCTCCAGGGCCAGACGCTTCTGCCGGAGACGCGCCGATCCTGAACGAGACGGTCGGAGGTTATGGTACAGTGCTCCAGGCGGAAGTCCAGCGTCGACGAACAGCGTCTTCAGCGCTCTGGTGGGAGTACTGCCGCGTGCCCTGATCCGCCGCCGCGGACGGGGCCCCCGCCACTATTTCAGCCACCCCCGCCTGATCGAGGTTGAGTTTCACCGGCGGGGATAGGTGACCGGGTTTTTGCGAGCAAAGGCAGAGGTGCTGAGATGGATTCACTTTTTCGAGGCAAGGTGGCCGTGGCCGCCCTGGCTAGCCCTTTGGAGGTCGGAGCCGAGCGGGCGCCGCAGGCTGCCGAGGACCTGGCGGCCGTGCTGCGGGCGGCGGGTTACGAGGTGGTGGCGTTGGGCGCCATCAGCACGGCGGAGGCCGCGGTGGCCGCGGGCCGCCGCCTGGCAGCCGCTGGCGCGGCGGCTCTTGCCTTCGTGCCGGTAAGCTGGTTCGAGGACTATCTGGTTCTGGACCTGCTGGAGGAGTGTTCGCTGCCGCTGTGCCTGTGGCCGCTGCCGGGGATGGAGACGGGCGCTCTCTGCGGCACGCAGCAACTCACCTGCTACCTCAAGCAACTGGGGACGCCCTTTGAGGCGGTTTTTGGCGCCATCGAGGCGGGGTCGGCGTTGGACCGCGTTTTGGCCTTCCTGCGCGCCGCGGCCCTGCATCGGCGGCTGCGCCGGGCGCGGATCGGGCTGGCCGGGCAGCGGGTGCGCGGCATGACCGAGGTCGCGGTCAACGAGATGGCGCTGAAGCAGGCCCTCGGGCCGCGGGTGGTGACCGTCGATCTGGTGGGGCTGTTGAAGCGTGCCCAGGCTGCGGATGCCGCTACGGCGGCCGCGGTCTGGGACCGGGTGCGCGCCGCGGCGGGCAAGGTCTGCGTCTCGGACGAGGCTGGGCGGGAGGCTGCCGGGGTGTACCTGGCCATTCAGGATACGGTTCGCCAGGAAGGGCTCGCGGCGCTCGCTTTTGGCTGCTACCCCGACTTCATGGGCTGCGCCTGCCTGGCGGCGTCGTTGCTGGCTGACGCGGGCATTCCGCTGGGCTGCGAGGGTGACGTCAACACGGTGGTCGGCCAGTTCATGCTGATGGGGCTGACCGGCGAGGCCACCCACAACACCGACTGGCTCGACCCGCTGCCCGACGGCAGCGTGGTGTTCACCCACTGCGGTTCCGGCTCGTACCGTCTGGCCGAGAAGCGCGGTGACATCACGCTGGCACCGGTGCGGCTGGCAGACCGCGGGGTGTGTTCGCTGTTTCCGGCGCGGCCGGGGCCGGTGACTCTGGTCAGTCTGATGCCAGTGGCGGCCGGGTACCAGGTCGCGGTGCTGGAAGGTGAGGCGTTGTCCACGGAGATGGTCTTCCCTGGTAACCCGTTACGAGTGAGTTTTGCCCGGCCGGTGGACGAGATCATCCGCTGGATCTACGACGAAGGCATCGGGCACCATTGGGCGGCGGGCTACGGGCACGTGGGAGCCGAGTTGCGGGCCTGGGCCCGCATCGCGGGGCCAGCGGTGCGGTGGGTGGAGATGCACTAGGGTTCGGCGGAGCAGCGTAGCTCCGAAATCTGTTCGGACTCGGATGGAATGTCCCTGTCGGAGCAGGGACCTACTCTCGGAACTCGGAACTCAGAACTCAGAACTCGGAACACATGAAACTCTCTCTCAACGGTCTCTGGCACTTCAGCATCGAACAGGATCCGGAATACCACCGGAAGCTGGACTATTCGCGGCCGACCTCGCTGCGCTACTGGGAGACGGTGCCGGTGCCGGGCTGCTGGAACCTCTACCAGGCGCGCTATGATCTCTTCGAGGGCGTAGCCTGGTTCGTCAAGGAGTTCGAGCTTGACGACCTGCCGCCGGAACCCCTGGTCACGCTGCATTTTGGCGGGGTGAACTACCTCGCCGAGGTGTTCCTGAACGGTCAGCAGGTTGGCTCGCACGAAGGGGGCTACACCGCCTTCGCGCTGGACCTGACCGCGGCCATCCGTCCTGGCCGTAATCGCTTGGCGGTACGGGTTGACAACCGGCATCTGAAGCTACGCTTGCCGGCGGTGCTGGGGTGGTACAACTATGGTGGCATCCACCGTGACGTCTGGCTGCAGGTGAGCTCGCGCACTCGGATCGAGACGGTCCGGGTCACGGCCGAGCCTGGTGGGCAGGGGATTCGCGGGCAGCTGGCGGTGCGGCTGCGGCTGCCGCAGCCAGACACGGCCTGGAGCCTGGATGTGGAGATTAAGGATGTCGACGGCAATGGCCTGGTGTACGGCGACCTGCGCGGTCAGGGCGAGTCGTTCGAGATGGAGTTTGACGATACTCGTCTGCCCACGTGGTCGCCGGGCGCGCCGAACCTGCTGCGCTGTCAGGTCCGGCTGCGGACCGCCGCGGGCGAGGATCAGGCCGAGGTCGTCTTCGGCGCGCGTAAGTTGGCGACCCGCGGGCAGGCCATCCTGCTGAATGGCGAACCCTTGCGGCTGAAGGGGATCTGCTATCTGTACGACCACCCGGCCACGGGGGTGCGCTTCGATCCCGCCGTCTACCGGCGCGATCTCGACGACTTGCAGGCCCTGGGGGTCAACTGCCTGCGCAGCCACTTCCCGATGGCGGAGGAGTTCATTGACGAATGCGATCGGCGCGGCATGATGCTCTGGCTCGAAGCGCCGATCTACTGCGTGGACCCGCCTAGCGCTGCCAGCGGGAGCGCCTTTGCGCAGGGCAGTGTGCATGCCCTGGCTTTGCAGATGCTCGAGGAGATGGTGGCGCAGGCGGGCCATCATCCGTCGGTGGTGCTCTGGAGCGTCGGCAACGAATGCAACACCGAGCACCCCGAGGCGGTGGCCTTCTTTACCGCCTGTGTGCAGCGCGTCCGCCAACTCGACGCGAGCCGGCTGATCAGTTACGCGACGCTCTACGGGCGGGTGGGCTGCGTCAAGGACCTGGTGGATGTGATTGGCGTCAACGAGTATTGGGGCTGGTACGACCTCTGCTCGCACGACGGCTGTCGCGAGACGGAACCCGCGGTGACCTTACCGATCGCCATTCCCAAGCTTGAGGAGTGCCTGGCCGAAAAGGCCGCCCTGGGCAAGCCAGTGCTGCTGACCGAGTTTGGTGCCGATGCCACCCCCGGCTACCGCAGTCTGTCCTGCGACCTCTGGTCCGAGGACTACCAGGCCGCCGTGATCCGCCGCACCCTCGAGATCGCGGCGCAATACCCCTGCGTCTGTGGCACGTTCCCATTCCTCTACCAGGACTACCGCGACCCCTCCAAGCCGGTGAACCATCACTGGCATGGCATCAATCTGAAGGGCGTGGTGGACTATCATCGCAACCGCAAGCTGGCCTGGCAGGCGGTGCAGGAGGCCTACCAGGGCGACGGCGCGCCGAGGCCATGAGCCGGGGCGAAGGCATCGGCGGCAATCGTCACCAGCGCCAACTGACCGGATAGCGCTGGATGGCCTGGTCAGGAGTCAGGATGACCGCACCCGCCGCCAGCGTGGCGGCGACAAGCAGGCGGTCGAAGGGGTCGCGATGGTGATCCGGGAGTTCACTGGCACGGTATGTGTCGTTGCGGGTCAGGGGGATGGAGCGCAAGGCCCACGTCGCGAGTTGGCGCTCAACCCAGGTTCTGGGCGGCTCCGGCAAGACGATCTTGCCTGCACTCCATTTCAGGACCAGTTCAAGTACGGAAGCATCACTCAGAACCAAGTCGCTGTCAGGATCCTCTATGGCGCGGCGTGCGGTCTGCGAGAGTTGGTTCGGTTCAGCGCACAGCCAGACGAACGTGCAGGTGTCGAGCAAATAGGTCACAGCCCCCACTCCCTCCGTGTCTGCTCGTCCAGCGGGGCGAAGGCGTCGGCGGCGCAGCGGACAGGTTCGGACGTGACCGTGCCTGTCCGTGGTCGCCGCGGGGGCGTGGTCGCCGGAGCGCTCAGGCACCCGGCCGGGGCTTTGCCGTTGAGGATGATGATGGACTCGCCAGCTTGGACCCGTTTGAGCAGGCGCGACAGGTGCGTCTTGGCGTAGTGTGTGGTGACCGTTTCCATGCCTGAGAAAGTATAACTTAGTCATGACTAAGTCAAGTACTATCGATGAACATGAGCAACCCCGCTGGGTCTTGGCCCGAGTCCCGCCGCCAGCTCGGAGTCCTGCGGGTCAGAGGAGAGGACGTACCATGAGACGAGGTCTGCTGCTGCCGGCAGTGAGCCTGGTGCTTCTGCTGTTCATCGCCGCGGGGTGTCTTTCGGGCGGACGACAGGTGGAACCGGCCGAGGCCGGGAAACAGACTGCCGACTACTACGTTGCCACGAACGGCAATGACTCCTGGTCCGGCACGCTGGCGAAGCCCAGGCGCGACCGTACCGACGGCCCATTTGCCTCCGTCGGCAGAGCCAGGGATGCGGTGCGACAGCGCAAGGCCCGCGGCCCGTTGACGGCGCCGGTGCGGGTTTTGGTTTGCGGTGGGACCTACACCTTGCAGGAGCCGTTGCGGTTCGGGCCGGAGGATTCGGGGACGGCTGAGTGCCCCATCTCGTACGCCGCCTATCCGGGTGAGAAGCCCGTGCTTTCGGGCGGCCGCAGGCTGACCGGCTGGAGGCGCGGGCAGGGCGAGGTCTGGTCCTGCTCGCTGGCGGAGTTGGGGCTGGGTGGCCGGCGTTTCCGGCAGCTCTTCTACCGGGGCGAGCGGCAGGTTATCGCGCGCTGGCCGAACCGCGACCCGGAACGGCCGCGTACGGGCGGTTTCTTGTACTGCGAGCCGGGCTCGGAAGGCGGCAACAAGGCCGAGATCCGCTACCGTGCCGGGGCTTTTCCACGGCAGTGGGCACGGCTCAAGGAGGTCGAGGTGACCCTCTTTCCCAACTACGCCTGGGGTAATCCGCGTGTGCCCATCGCCAGCCTGGATGCAGAGCGTCGGCTGATCACGCTGTCCAAAGGGGTCGGTGAGATTTGGGCAGGCAACCGCTTCTACGTTCAGAACGCCTTGGAGGAGCTGGATGCGCCCGGCGAGTGGTATCTCGATCAGTCGGCCGATACCGTGTGGTTCCAGCCTCCCGGCGGCGCCTTAGCCAGCGAGGGCGCCCTGGTTCCCGTGCTGCCGAGCCTGGTGGTATTCCAGGGGGATCCGGGCGCGAAACAGTTCGTTGAGTACGTCAGCCTGTTGCATCTCGGGCTGGAATGTTGCGAGCAAGACGGCGTCACGCTTGGCGCGGCCCGCCACTGCAGTATCATCGGCTGCACGGTGCAGCGGGTGGGCGGCGCGGGGATCGTCATGGGCGCCGGCAGCCGTTTCTGTCGCATCGCGGGGAATGACATTGGCTACCCCGGCGGGCACGCCATCGCCATGTACTACAAGACCGCCGGCGACGACATCTGCACCGATAACGTGGTCACCAACAACTACGCCCACCACTGTGGCGAGATGACGGTCTGCAGTTTTGGCTGGGGTTCCGGCATCTGCATCAGCGGCCAGCGGAATACGGCTTCACACAACCTGATCCACGATACCGCCTACAACGCCTTCAACTTCGACGGCTGGGACCACGTCATCGAGTATAACTACATCCACCACAGCAGCCTGGAATGCGACGACTGCGCCGGCATCTACGGCTGGGTCAACACCCAGGGCGGCTCGGGGAGGAACACCCTGCGCTTCAACCGTGTCGCCGACAGCGTCGGACACGGCATGGTGCGCGGGGAGCGCGTCTACCAGACGCCGTTCTTCTCGTGGGGTATCTATCTGGACGACTACCTGAGTGACACCACGGTGTATGGGAACCTGGTTTACCGCGCCTGGCGGGGCGGCATTCACCTCCACGGTGGCTGGAACAACACGGTCGAGAATAACCTCTTCGTGGACGGCGAACTGTCGCAGATCACCCTGGGGAATATGTCACGCCAGAGCCCGTCACTGTCGGGCCTTACCGGCAAAGAAGCGCCGGGGCCTGGCGCCTGGAGTATGTCTGGCAACATATTGTTGCGCAACATTCTATATTCTCAGCGTCCAAACTCGAAGCCGTATCTGGCTTCCAACTTCGAGGACTGTACGCTGCAGCAAACTGACGGGAACCTGCTCTGGCACCCAGGCGGCGAGGGCGACCAGACGGGGCTGCCCGCGGGGGGCACCTGGGAGGAGTGGCGCGCGGCGGGCTGGGACACGCACTCGCTCATTGCCGATCCACGGTTTGTCAACCCTGACCAGGATGACTACCGCTTGCGCCCTGACTCGCCGGCGCTGGCGCTGGGCTTCAAGCCTCTGCCTATCGAGCAGATGGGCCTGGTCGAGAGCCCGGAGCGGGCCTCGTGGCCGGTGATCGAAGCGCCAAGCCAGCGCGACCCGCCACGGGCTCCGCCGCCACCGCCGCCGGCGCCCGGACTTCCGATCGCCAGAGCCTGCCGCGCCGTCGTTGCCCCCCAGCTTGACGGTCAGGTGCAGGCGGGCGAGTGGGGGCCAGCGCTGCGGGTGGAACGGCTCAGTGCCGTTGGCGAGGTGAGTGAGCACCCGGGCATGGCGCACGTTCTCTCTGACGGCAGCAGTCTGTATATCGCTGTCGTTGGCCTTCCCGGGCCGTCGGGCAGTCCGGCTGAAGTGGAGGTCTGTTTGCAGCCCATCACGGAAGCGGGTCTGGGGGAGGCCTTTGTTCTGCACGGGGATGCGTCAGGGGCGTGGAAGAGCTCGACAGAGGCGGGCGCGTCGGCCCGGAGCGCCCAGCGACTTGGGCAGGCGGCGAGGTATGCCACAGCCACCGCGCCGGGCCGCTGGACGGCCGTATGGCAAATCCCGCTGGACGCCTGCGCCCCCGCGGCTTCCGGCACCCTCAGCCGGCTCCGTTTTGACCTGCGCTTGCGCCACGGCGAGGACCGGCGCTGGGTGGGCTGGGCCTCGGCGGCGGACCCGACCCCACGGCGGGACGGCGCGGGGTACCTGACGCTGGCGCTGCCAGGGACGGTCGGCGCCGCGAACCTGGCAACAAACGGCGGTTTCGAAGAGGGCGCCGATCAGCCAGTTGCCTGGAATGCGGTCGAGCGGGTCAGCGACACGCCCAATGGCCCGTCACGCAGCGGCCCGTCGCGTAGCGGCGTGGCGCAGTGGGTCAACGAAGGGCGCGACGGCTCCCGCTGTCTGAAACTCGAGGCGCTCGATGCCGCCACTATGGCCCGCGGCGAATACTGGTGGGCGCAGCAGATCGCGGCGCCGCCGGCAGGAACGTACCTTATGACCTACGAGGTCCGCGCCCGCGACCTCCGCCCCCGGACGGGCAGAGGGAAGTTCTACGCTTCCGGCTGGGCCCAGCGGAAGAAGGGCAGCGTCCCCGAAAGCATGAATCTGGGCTGGTCCGCAGAGAACCAGCTCGAGCGCGGTACTGTGCCTTGGTGGACGCCACGGGAAGGCGTCCTCGAGGTGCCCAAAGACGTGGAAACACTCTACCTGCTCTTCGGTCTCGATCAGGCGACCGGCACGGTATGGGTTGACAATGTGCGCCTGGAAAAGTGCCCCGGGAACTGAGGGAGGTCAAGGTGATCGACGTGAACCTGAGCGGACGCTGGGACTTCACTCCCGAGAACGGGACCAAGACCACGCTTGTCGTCCCCGGCGGCGGGTGGCTGAAGCAGGGGGTCTCCTGCGAATCTGGAACCTATGAAACCCGCATCACCATTCCCGACTCCGGCAGGCCGCAGGTGACGCGGCTGGAGTTGGGCGCGGTGAACCATCAGGCGGAGTACTTCCTCGGTGCCGACTCCGCCTCGTTGCGGAAGATCCATGAGGAGGTCACGGCGTTCACCCCGCAGGTGGTGGACCTGACGCCACACGTCCAGCCCGGAGAGAGCTACCTGCTGCGCATTGCCGTCCGCGCCTGGAAGCATGGCCGACCGATCGCCCCGCACTGGGCCGAGTGGTGCGAGTGCATTGCCCGTGGCATCTTCCGCGACGCCTGGCTGCGGGTCTATCCCGAGGTCTATATCGATGACGTGTTTGTCAGAACCGCCGTCGAGGGGCGCTCCCTCAAAGCGGATATTCGCCTGGTCAATGCCGCGGCCCGCGAACGCCGAATTCGCCTCGGCGGTGCCCTGGCCTCCGGCACGGGCGATGCCTGGCTGTACCCGACTCTTCCTGATCTCGAGGTGGTGCTTGCCGCTGGAGAAAGCCAGACGGTGACCCTCGGTCCCTGCGAGTGGGGGTGCCCCCCGGAGAGCTACTGGTGGCCGAATCTGCCGTACCGCCAGGGCTACCGTGCCAAGCTCCACCTGCTGAACCTGACCTTGTTCGAGGGCGGCACCCCGGTCCACACCCGCTCGACCCGTTTCGGTTTCCGCGAACTCCGGCAGGCGGGAAAGTACTTCGAACTGAACGGGATTCGCCTCAATTTCCGCGGGGATAACCTGCAGGTCGCAAACTACGACCGGATCGATCATGGCGGTAAGGGCGACGCGATGGACACTCTGCCCGGGTTCCTGCCTCCAAGCGCGGCGAATCCGGGCTGGCCCCAGGCGGTGGACAACTTTCTGCGGCTCAACTACAACTGCCAGCGTGAGCACATGGGCCCCTGGACCCCCTACATGCTGGAGGTGTGTGACGAGATGGGCCTGATGCTGATCGGCGAAAGCGCCTGCCGCTGGAATGGGTTCGACATGGAAGACGGGGTTGGATTCCATGAGGTCAAGTGCCTCCAGGACATCGTCCGGCGTGACCGCAATCACCCGGCTATCGTCCGCTGGAGCGCGAAAAACGAAGCCCAGAACCGCGACCCGCGCTACCACGTCGAGCTCTACGACGCCATCAAAGCGCTGGACGACACCCGGCCGATCTTCGAAGATTTCCTCGTCTGCGACCGCGACCGGTTCAACCCGCAGGAGATCTTTGCGCCGCTTCTTTCCAAGCTGGATTTCACTTGGATTGAGCACTATCTGACCCATGACGAGAAGGGCGGCGTCTTCTTCACTCCGCTGGAGCATAATGACGCCGTGATCCCGCTGGACGACCGCCCTTACGGCATCGGCGAGGCGAACTGGGTGCGCGGCTCCACGCCAACGGGCCTGGCCTGGTGGGCCACAGCCATCGCCCTCTACCGGGCGGCGGGTGCCAGTGACGCGAGACCTTACAGCCTCCTTTCAAGCTGGGCGTCCTGCATCCCCGGCGTGCAGAACACCGATTTTCTGACGGAGGAAAACCGCCATCCGGTCTACGGCGAAAATAACCTCCCATCCCCCTGGACACATCCGGGCATCTGCCTGCTACAGAAGGCCTGTCAGCCCTTGCTTGCCCTTGATGTCGAGTTCTGGCGGATGAACCGCAAGGCCGACGCCTTCGGGCATTTCCCCGTTCGCGCCCCCGAACTGCCCGCTGCGACCGTGGTCGAGCGGACCCTCCTGGTCTTCAACGACGAGTTCTCTGGGCGCGACCTGGTCTTACGCTGGGAAGTCCGCGAAGGGCATCCGGGCAACCGGTTATGGGACCGCGGGAGCTGTGCGCTGACGATCGAACCTGGATTCTCAGCCCCGGCGTCCGTGCGCTTTGAGACGCCCAAGTTCAACACCCAGCTCTTCGTGAAACTGGTCGTTGAGAAAGGGGGAGAGTCTCGTTTTGAGGACGATCTCCTCTACTACGACGTCACCGGCGGCGTCAATTTCCGCAGTGAATTCAACGGTGAGGAACGAAAGTTCCGGTAAGACCGAAGGCCGAAAGGATGGACATGGACACCCCGAGTACAGCGCCCACGCAGCCCCTCGAACGCCCCCGGTTTGCGGTGGAGGGGCACGAGGACGAGGTCTACCACGAACGCCGCCGTGGGCGCCGCGGCGACGAGCCCGAGTACTGCGCCTTCTTCGACCAGTCCTGGACCTTCAACCGGACGCTGCGCTGGCTGAGCACAGAGGCGGGGAATCTCATCTGCTACGCGCTGGGCGGCAGGCTGGCGTTGACCGGCGAGGCCCGCGCCTCGGACTGGTTCTCCGATCCCGTGAACGAGATTCGGCACCAGGGCGGCGCGCTGCTCTTCGGGAAGCGTTCGGCCCGGCAGCGTGACGCGGTCGTGGTGCCGGGACTGCAGGTGAACCTGGACCAGCACCCGGTGCTGGAGGTGACCGTTACCGACGCCAGCGCGGCCTGGCAGGTCTGCGTTCTGGTGAAGGGTCGCAGTGGGGCTCCCTTGTTGGCGAGCGAGTGGCTGAGCGGGCCGGGCTCGGTGACCCTGGACCTGGCCACTGCCTGGCGGCGCCAGGGCTACACCCTGCGCTTCGCCGAACTGCATCTGGCTCTGGGCGTCTGGACCGAGACGCCGGAGGCGCCGGCGGCACTCACGGCGACCGTCAGCTTTCCCGGCCGGATGGCGGTGGTGCCATGCCTGCCGGTGGTGCGCACCCGCGCCACGGCGGCCCGGGCCGGAGTGCCCATTGCGGCGGTGGTTGTGGACGCCGCCGGGAACCTGCTCAGGCGGGACCGGATCGCCCTGACGGCCGAGTGCCAGGGCCGCGATGTCCCCGTGGAGGAACGGGATGGCGTCTGGAGCGGCACCCTTGCAGGGGCGGAGATGGGCGAGTGCGCGGTGACGTGGAATGCTCAGGGTCAGGCCGCCGCCGTCCTGCCGGTCCGGGTCTCCGACGGCTCGTTTCTCACCTACAACTCGAGCCAACGCTCCCTGGTCCGGGGCACCCAGGCTCTGGGGCCGGTGACCGGTTCGTTCGCGGGGACCATTCCCTTCAGGCAGGTCGGAAGCGCGGGCGAGAGGCTGATTCAAGGGCAGGCGGCGTGGGATGACTGGGACCGCAGCACGCCACCCGGCGAGCACTGGCACTACTGGGAGGCGCTCACCGAGGCGGAGCTCGAACAGCGCCTCGCGTACCTCGCCGAGAATGGCTGGGACTTCATCCATCTCTGCCAGGGCTGGGGGGTCTGGGAGAAGCTGGACGCCGGCGGGCACCTGGCTCCGCACGGCGCCGAGCAGCTGGCGTTGCTGCTGCGGATCGCGGCCCGGCACCAGCTCTCGTTGCTGATGGCGCTCTCGCACTACCCCTATGGCACCGTCGCCGCCCCCAGCCGCAACGGCTACACGCCCGTGCTGCGTCAGTACCTGGAGGCAGGTTTCCGAGACGAGGACTGGAAGGATCCGTCGACCCCGTTCACGGCGCTCTTCCACCAGTACCTGGCCGAGTTCATCGCCCTGTTTCGCGAGGAGACGGCGCTCGGGGCCATGTCCACCTCCGGCGAAGGCGATCACATGGTGGGGCCGGGCCGGGTCAACGACACGCAGGGCTTTGTGACTCGCCTGGATGCCAACCACATCTTCCTCTGCGAGCCCATCATCCGTCTGACCAAACTGCCGCACGAACTCAGCCAGGGCTTCGAGCCACAGCTCAAGGGCAGCCGGGTGTACTGGGCCGGCCTGGACCTGTATCCGGAGACGGACCTCGGCATCGAGTACAAGATGCTACAACTGGGCGACTACTTCATGGGCGAAGGCAGTTGGCCGTGCCCGCCGCTCTACGCGACCTTCATGGGTCTGGAGGAGACCTGGGCGGGAACCCCGCGCTACCGGATCCGGATCCGCGACACCTTCTACATCGGCCTGGTCCATCGGTCACCGATCATGTTGACCTGGGACGAGTTATGCACCGAAGACGAGCACCTCATCCTGCGTCAAGCCCGCAAACTGGTCGACTGGTCGCAAGGGTTCGAAGAGCCGCGCCTGGCGATCCGCGTGCAGGCCGCGAACCTCAGTGACCCGGAACAGCGGCGGGTCCTGGGCCAGTACGAGAGCTGGTTCTCCGCCCGCTCGCTGATGGCCCGGTATCTGGTCGAAGACGCCCCGGCGCCTGTCGGCACGATCGTCTGCGATGCGCGCCAGCCGTATGAGGACCCCGAGCTCCCCGCCGCCTGCCTGGCGGAGCGGCCGCTGCGGACGTCGCGCGGCTACCGCGCCTACTGGCTGCGCTCAGCGGACCACCACACCCTCGTCGCCTACCTCTGCAACACCGCGAACCACGCCCTGATCGAAAGCGGCAACAAGCATCTGGCCGGGCGCTGGCACCGCAAGCCTGAATCCGTCGCCTGCCGGATCGAGCTGGGGCCGTTGCCGACGGGCTCGCACCGCCTCTGTCTCTACGACCTCACCACCCGGCAGGCCCTGCGCGACGGTCAGATCGAGGCTGACGCGCAACTCGACCTGGGCGCGACGGCGCATGACTTCCTGCTGGTCGTCATCCCCGCTCCGGCCTCCCCGCAGTCCGGCCCGGCCGCGGCAACCCGCCGGATGGGACCCCAAGGCGCCAGGTATTCATGAAGACGACAGTACTGGCACTGACCCCAGGCAGGCAAGCCCCGCCGCTACCGGCACCCGGCCTGCGGCCATGCTTTTCAGGGCCGCGGCTGGCGCACGCCGCAACCTGTGTGGCCGTGTGGGTGTGCTGCTTGGCGGCGCCCGTGATGGGGGCGGAGGCGGAGCTGGGCCATTGGGTCTTCAGCGCGGGGCGCGGCGACCTCGTCCCCGACGCCAGCGGTCGCGGCAACGAGGCCAGCCTGCACGGAGTAGGCTGGACCCAGGCCGAAGGGCGCAACGCTCTCGACTTCGACGGCAACCGCGGGGTCGTCAGGTGCGCAGACCGCGACGTCGAGAGCCCGACAGATGCCATCACCGTGGAAGCCTGGATCTTTCCGCGCAGTTCCGGTCAGGGGGATTATGGCCGGGTGGTCGAACACAACGTCTACAGCCTGATGATGCATCCCGGGTTGGGCTGGGGACTGGCGTTCGTGATTCAGGACTCCGAGGGAAAGACGCACAACAGCGCCTGGGGGGAAGCCGTGGAGTTCGAGCAGTGGTACCACCTGGTCGGGAGGTATGACGGCCAGCAGCAGAAGCTCTTTGTGAATGGCGTCGAAGGGGGGGTGAGCGCAGAGTGGCGCGGGACGATCCGCCCGTCCCGCGAGCCCCTGCTCATCGGCAACATCGGCGGCGGCAGCGAGGTAGCCGGCTCCGGGGCGCGCACCTTCGATGGGCTGATCGATGAGGTCGTCGTGTTCAGTCGGGCCCTGACCGATGCGGAGATCGCGACTCGCTACCGTCTGGGACGGCAGGCCCGTGGAGCCGCCCCTGGGGCCGTCGAGCCTGACGCCGTGTTCACGGAGACCTTCGCGGACCCCGCCGCCGTAAGCCGACGGTGGGAGTTCGTCTGCAAGGCGGGGAAGTGCCAGATGACTCTGGAGCCGCGGCGAGCTCGAGACACCCAGTCTGCCTACATTGATTTCAGGGAGCAGGGGACGTGGGATTTCTGCAGTCGAGACCAGGTGACGCTCGAGGCGGGTGCCCAGTACACCTTGTCCGCTCGCGTCCGGCGCCGGCTGGGATACACCGAAACACGCTTGCTGGTTCGGCCTGTCGGCCCGACCGCGACGGCGCTGCCCCCGTTGGCGGAGGTGCCGATCAGCAAGCGCTCGGGTGAGCCGGAGCGGATTTCGGTCGTCTTTACGGCTCGCGAGGGCATGGCGGCCCGGGTCGGCTTTGAGGGCAGCGGCTACGCCGAGATTTGGATCGATGAAGTCCGCTTGCGGCGCAACCTGCCGCCCCTTTCGAGTTACACCACCGGCATCCTGTTGCCGGCGCGTTCGCCCACGGCGCAGGCCCGTTTCCGCACTGGCGTATTCCTCGAGGCAGAAGACCTCGTGGCGACGCCAGAGGCGGTCACGGACGCGGATGTCGACGGCGAGGGTCGGTGGGCGGTCTGCCGCCTTGTTCCCGCTCGCAATCCGTGGCTGTTCTCCGAGGACACGGTCATCAAGTCAGACTCCCTCTCAGCCGCGGAGGGAGGCAACCTGCCGGCGCTGAAGCTGACGGCGACGGGCCTGCTGCCGGGGCCGTACGAGGTCATCCTGTCCGACCCCCAGCGCGACGCGGCGATCTCCCTCGACGGGCAGGCCTGGCGGCAGGTCAAGGGCGGCGCGGGTGAGCTGAACCTGGGGCTGCTCGAGGTGACCGGGAGCCTGTCGATCTGGGTGGCACACCGCTTCCGCACGGAGGGGAATCCCGGTCCCATCTACGTCGACTACCTGCGGCTGATGCCCGTCTATGACGCCGCGGGCGGCCTGGAGAGGCCGGTGACAGCGGCGCCGGCGCCGAGCCCGGCGCCCGTGCAGCGGGCCGGGCTGCGGTTGGTCCAGAGTCGCGGCGTGTCGCGCCGCCAGGAGTGGGTCAGCGCGGGCCTGCCCTTTGCCCGCGGCGCCTTCCGGCCTGGGGATGGGATTCGGGTGGCGGGAGCCTCCGAGCTGGCCACCCAAGCGCTGGTGCTCTGGCCCGACGGCAGTGTGAAGTGGCTGCGGCTGCAGTTTCAGGCCGATGTCGACGGCGAGGCCATCAACAAGGACCTGGCGGTCGAGTACGGTCGCGGGGTGCCGACAGCGCCGGTACTCTCGTCGCCGGGGCCCACCGCGGCCGGGGAGACGATGCGTTGCGGCGCCATCGAGGTCACCGTCAAGGACGGCGTCTGGGACCGGCTGACGCTAGCGGGTCGGGTGCTGGTATCGCAGCCCCCCGCGGTGCGTCTGCGGACCGCCACGGGCCTGAGCTGCGAGCGCTTGCGGGTCGAGTCGGTCGCCGCGGCGGGGGGCGGCGCCCGGGGCAGCGTCTGCCTCAAGGGACATCTCGTGACGGCGGACGGCAGCCTGGCGCCCATTGCGTTTGAGGCCCTGCTGGCGGAGTCCGCGCCGCAGACGCTGAGCCTGCGTTTCTCGGTGCTCAACGAGTCGGATGAGGCCTACGAGCCCGAGAAAGGCTGCGGTCGGGCGGCGCCGTTGACGGAGTTGGTCCTGGTCCTGAACGGTATCCGGGTTGAGCCCACCGCGGTCCAGTGGCCGACGGTAGCCGTCCCCTTCGACGGCACGGCGCAGGCGCTGCTGCAGGCTGGCAGCGGGAACACCGTGGCCGAGTTCAAGGGTCAGTGGACGCTCCGCGCCGGCGCCGTCGTCGTGGCTTCGGGCGAGCGCACCGACGGCTGGCTCGACCTCCGTGGCGCCGGGGCCGGTCTCGTCGTGGGAGTCCGTGAATTCGTCGAGAGAGGCCCGCGGAGCCTGGCCGTGCGCCAGGGCCGGGGCGGTTTGACGGTCGAGCTTGGCATCTGGCCTGCCGACGAGGGCCGGGTGCTGCGCTTCGCCCAGGGCACGCGGCTGACTGCGGAGGTGGCGCTGGTCGCCCATGACGGCAGCCTCGCCGCCGCGGACCGTGAGGCGCGGCTGGCCGCGGTTCTCGATCCCCTGACGGCGCTATCGACGCCGGCATACTACTGCCAGACCGGGGTGTTTGGGCCGGTGACGGACCGTCGTGACAGCCGTTTCGAGGGCTACTACGCTGGTGCTGCGCACTCGCTTAAGACCCTGCTTGCCGAGCACATGCGCTACGGCGCCGAGGATTGGGGCGACACCTTCGACCGCTGCGGCTACGTGCGCACCGAGAGCAAGCTGTGGACCAATATGGAGTGGAACTACGTGGCCACGCTGGTGCTGGAGTTTGTGCGCAGCGGCGACCCGGAGTTCTGGCGGGCCGCGCAACGGGCCGCCCGGCATTTCGTCGATATCGATGTGGCGCACGTGTCGGCAACCCCCGCCTGGACCGGCGGCGCCTACGTCCACACCGGCGACACCCGCGAAGGCCACCAGGTCGACCGGCCCGACTTCGCCCACGCCGGCTGGCCCGAAGGCCTGCTCTGGATCTACTACATGGCAGGGGACGAGCGCCTGCGCGAGACCTCGGTCGGCCTGGCGGACTATGTGGTGCGCAACCTGCCCCCGGACGGTCCCTACCAGGCCCAGCCGCCCTTCAGTATGTGGAACTGCGACCGCCAGGCCGGCAACCCGATTCTGACCCTGGCCTCGGTCTACGAGTTGAGCCGAGACCCGGCGCACTGGCGCGCCCTGAACCGCTTGGTTGACTTTGCGCTGCGCGTGCAGGACCCGAAGCTGGGCTGCTGGTCCGTGCCCAACTACGAAGAGCCAGCGCGTCATTACCCCAGTCCGGCCTGGGGCGCGGTCTTGCCGCAGGGCTTGTACCGGTACTGGCAGTTGACCGGGGACGAGCGGGTGGCGCAGGCCTTCCGGCGCCTGGGAGACTTCCATCTCGGGCGACACCCGACCGAGACGCGGTACTACCTGAAGCCCGATTCCAACTACCGCAGCAACTTCTACTTCGTCAGCGAAGCCTGTGCCTTCGCCTCGCTGTTTGCCGCCGATCCGCAGCCGCTCATCGAGAGGGGCCTGGTACCGCTGGCGGAGGTGTTCCCGGCCGCGGCGCCGCGGGACCTGGATGCCCGCGGCGCGCCCGGCGCTCTGAGTGGCGCCAACCGGCTGGCCGGCGCCGCCGCTGCGCAGTCCGCACCGCCCTGAACCCTGAACCCTGAAGAGGCCTTCCCCATGCCCCGTAAACTACTCTGGCCCAACCACAGCGACCTGGCCATCAAGAAGACGCCGACGGTCTGGCGGGATGAGTACCTCGACCACATGACCTTCCGGCGCAATGAGCGCCCGCTTTTCACCGAGATCTTCGGCCCGCTGATCGGCCTCAAGGAGGAGTGGCTGGAGCAGGGCGCTACGCCGGCGGAGTTGGACTTCTCCGCTTTCCGTTATCGTTGTCCGGCCACTGGCGGCATTCCGGTGAACACCGGCCAGGTGGGAGGGCTGTGTGAAGCCCGCGTGCTGGAGGAGACCGACGAGTATGTGCTCTCGCGCGACAGCCTGGGCCGGACGATGCGGCTGTACAAGGGCGTGGCCACCATCCCGTTGCCCGAGAGCGGTCATCCGGTGAAGACGATGGACGACTGGCGCCGCATCCGGCACCTCTACGAGTTCTCCGAGGCGCGCCTGGCCGGCAACTGGGAGGCCACGACCAGGGCGCACCTGGCCGCGGGCCGGGCCACGGTCGTGGGGATCCCCGGCGGCTTCGATCTGCCCCGGCAGCTCATGGGCGAGGAAGGCGTCTGCGTGGCGTACTACGAGCAACCGGAGCTGATCCACGACATCCTCACGACCGTCGGCGAGACGGCGGTCCGGGTCCTGGACGCCGTCTCGCGGGTGGTGACGGTCGACATCCTCAGCGTCCACGAGGACATGGCCGGCAAGTCGGGGCCGCTGGCCGGGCCAAAGCAGGTCGGGGAGTTCATCCGGCCGTACTACCGCCGGGTTTGGGACCTGCTGGCGGAGCGCGGCGCCCGCCTGTTCGAGCAGGACAGTGATGGCGACATGAACGCCGTGATCCCCGCCTTCCTGGAGGCCGGCGTGAACTGCATGTACCCCATGGAACCCGCTGCCAACATGGACATCGTCAAGGTCCGGCAGCGCTACGGCACTCGCCTGGCGGTCTACGGCGGCATTGATAAGCATGTTCTGCGGCGCAGCCAGGCCGAGATCACGGCCGAGCTCGAGTACAAGATCCCACCCATGGTCGCCAGCGGCGGCTGCGTCCTCGGGCTGGACCACCGCATCACCAACGGCACGCCTCTGGCCAATTACCGGTTCTACCTCGCCAAGGCGTGGGAGATCATGGAGCGCGGGCGCAGGTCAGTTCCGTAGGGGTTCGCTTGTGCGAGAACCGCAGAGGGTTGAGGGCCGCCACGGGGCGGGGCGCGGGGGTGATGGGAAGATGGGGAAGTAGTGGAAGCCGCCGGCCGGGTCAACGGTGATGAGGGGGACTGGCTGG